>JAWXAX010000046.1 GCA_034439735.1 Rhodothermales bacterium
ACATCTCAACAGTTTCTCAAGGTTTAATGTGGCTTCCCTCAGCCTCTAACCTTGAACGGTCGTCGCAGGCATTCAACGGATTTACCGTGATGATACTTAGTGCCCTGGCCTGGCTGATTTTAACGGCTGAAGTGCCCATCCCAACTCGTTATCAAGTGCGTGTGAAGCTCGCGAATAAAGCCCATGATTTCATCAACATCTCGGGCCCGCATGTGGCCTCTCCGGGCAAGCCGGCCGGCGTGTACTTCTACCGGCTGGACACGAGCCGCGGCTCGGCCACCTGCTGTTCAACACGTCTCGTGCTGGAATCCTCCCTTAAGCATTCAGGGCGCCCGCCAGACGTTATTCGTCCGCTCGTCGTCCGGCATCCGCCGGCGCGGATCGATTTCCACGGTGCGTACTGCTGTGGTTCCGGGGACGCGGTAGGTGAAAATCGGCCCCTGATTCCACATCTCCACGGGCAGCCGGAAGGTCTGCGTCGTGCCGTCGGCGAAGTCGACCCGCAGTTCCAGCGGCATCACCATGTCCTGCTTGTTCTGGAGCCGCACGTTCGAGCCGCCTTCGGCGCGTGGGACGACGCCCAGCACGGCCTGGTCGAGGCGCGCCGGCGTCATCACCCATCCGCGCCAGAACCAGTCGAGGTCCATCCCTGAGACGTCTCGCATGATGCGGAAGAAGTCGGCCGGCGTCGGGTGTTTGTTCGTCCATGCCTGGATGTACGCCTTAAAGGCCGCGTCGAACCGCTCGGGGCCGAGCACCTCGTGGCGGAGGAGCTGGAGCATGAGCGCCGGCTTGTTGTAGGCTGTCCACGCCAGGTTGTACTGGGCGACAGGGCGGGTGATGAGGGCCTGTTCTTCCCCCGGGACGGCGTTATCCGGGTAGATGGCAAGCGGATTCCACTCGATGGACTCGCCGTATTCGGTGCCCTTGTAGTAATCCGCCGCCACGTACAGGTCCATGAAGGTGTTGAAGCCCTCGTCCATCCACGGATACAACCGCTCGTTGGAGCCGACGAGCATCGGAAACCACTCGTGCCCGAATTCGTGCGCCAGCACCCAGTGGAGGTCTTCCACGCGGGCATTGTCCGGCACGAACGTGAGCATCGGGTACTCCATCCCCTCGATGGGGCCTTCGACGGTGGTGGCGTGGGGATACGGATAGGGGTGCCACATCTCGCTGAAGGTCTTGATGGAATGGACAGCCATGCGGATGGCTTCTTCCCACTTGGTGGCCTCGGAGCGGTAGAAGGTCTGTATGAGGACCCCGTTCCAGCCGGCGGCATCCCAGCGGAAGTTCGGGCTGGCGGCGAAGGCGAAGTCGCGCACATCGGATGCTTTGAAGTGCCAGTCGAGCCGGCCGGAAGAAGATGGCCGGGTGCGAGCCGTGTTGCCGGCCTCGTCCTTCGTGACGATTGAAACCGGCGTTTCGGACGCTATAGCGCGGGCAAGCCGCTCGCGCTGGGTCGGCGTAAGCACGGCCTCGGGATTCTGTAATTCACCGGTCGCGACGGCCAGGTAGGTGGCCGGCAGATCCAACGTGACGTCGAAATCCCCGTATTCCAGGTAAAATTCGCCGGCGCCGATGTACGGCTCGTTGTTCCATCCGCGGACGTCGTCGTACACCGCCAGGCGGGGGTACCACTGAGCGATTTCGTAGAGGGCCTCGTCGCGCCCCATGCGAGCGCCGCCGTAGGGCGGGATGATCATGCGCCAGTCGACGTCGAACGCGAGCACTCCGCCGGGCGGGAGCGGCTCCGCGAGGTCGACCCGCATGGTTGTGTTGTAGATATGATGGGCGAGGTCGCGGCCGGCGGACTGAATCCGGTTGATGAAGATGCCCCCCTCAAAGCCCTGACACGAAAAATCAAACACCGACCCGAGGAAAATAAACGGCGGCTGGTCGAGCTGATTCGTGACGCTTGTCGGGGCGCACATATTCTGTTCGAGGTGCATCCACAGGTAGGGGAGGTCATCCGGGGAGTTGTTAGTATACCGAATGGTTTCCGAGCCCGTTATTTCGTTGGTTTCGACGTTTAGTGAGGCCTGGATGGTGTAGTCCACCCGTTGCTGCCAGTAGTCGACGCCCGGCCGGCCCGAGCCGGTGCGGTAGGTATTCGCGGCCGGCAGGTCGAGAGGGTGGAAGGGGGAGGCTTCCTGGGCGGACGCCGTCAAGGTTCCGAGCGCGAAAAACGCCAGCAAGTAAAGTGTATACATGGTGTTTCCGATGCGATGGATGACGCGGAGCCACGGGCTTCGCCCGTCGCGGCGTAACATATTGCGCCCGACGTCCCAATCGCAAGCCACCCCGGCCCGGTGTCGCGTCCATCCGCCCCATCGTGCGGGCCCCATCGCCCATCGTGCGGGCCCCGTCGCCCGCGCCCCGTCGCCCGCGCCCCGTCGCCCATCGTGCGCGCCCCGTCGCCCGCGCCCTGTAGAGACGCCATACTTGGCGTCTCCTTCTCCCCCCATTCCCATCGCCTCATCCCCAAAAAAATGATGCGTATGCGATGAATGAAGGCCATAAAAGAGACGCCATGTAGGCGTCTGTACGGCGGCGGCGGCGGCGGCGGCGGCGGCGGGGATTATTTGCCCCGGCCGCCCTTTTCGGGGTTGTCCAGGATATAGCGTCGGATTCGTTCGTAGGCGATGGCGTCGCGGATAATCCGGTCGTAGAATCGCGGATGCCAGCCAAATTCCAGGCCGCGCCGGCGGGCGTACATCGTTACGCCGCTTTTGTATCCTCGCATTATCGATCCCAGGTTTAGCGATTGCGGACCAAATCGGTTGGGCCCCGCCTCCGGCGATCGGTGCTCTTTTATCCATATGATCCCATGAACATGATTCGGCATCGCCACAAAGGTATCCGCGATAACGTTCGGGAAGTATTCGGGGATGGTCGCCCAGCAATCCCATGCAGCTTGCCCAAGTAATGACAACATGACGCGGCCCCGGACCAGCCGGCCAAAGTAGGGTTGACCATTTTTTGTATTGATGGTCACAAAATACCCCCCGATTTCCCCATAATCCCGGCCAGCCAGGCGCGCGGAGGGGATGCGATATCGTCCCTGGAAGCGTTCTGGGAATCTATTCATCGAGTCGTCGGGGGGGCGGTGGGCCATGGGCTGCCGTTTGACGGATGAAGGCGTTTCCCTTTCTAGACGTAACGAGCGCACTTCGCATACCCTCCCCACGCAAAAAAAGGGGGCAAGCTATCGGGGTAGTCGAAGCGTCATTTTGACACCCGCCCTCGCCGCCGCTATTTTGATGGCCCCCGTGCGCGCTGCCTCATCGATGCCGCGTATGCGATCATCCATCCCCATATGATCC
>JAWXAX010000047.1 GCA_034439735.1 Rhodothermales bacterium
CCTGCCCCCGGGACCGACGTGGCGGAGCCGTGGCCGGCACGACTAAAAACGGACACGATGTATCGTGTCCCTACGGGGTTATTGCGATTCCCTGCGATCACATCAACCTGTAACCTGCAACCTGTACCATGCAACCATCCTCCTGGCGCATCTTCTACACCGCCCCTCGCGCGGAGACGAAGGCCGAGGAGCGGCTCGCCGGCCAGGGTATCGAGGTCTTCCTCCCCCGGCTGACGACTTCGCGCCGGTGGAGCGACCGCATCCAGCGCGTCACCGAGCCGCTGTTCCGGGGCTACCTTTTCGCGCGGGTCGAAGAACGCGGTCGGCTGAGCGTGCTCCAGACCGCCGGCATCGTCCGATGCCTCGCGTTCGGGGGAAAACTCGCTTCCATCTCCGAGGCGGAAATCGAGCAGCTGCGCATCACCCAGGTCGATCCCGAACAGCTCACCCTCCACCCGACCTGGCTCCCCCCCATCGGCCGCGAGGTGGTGGTCATCGCCGGCCCCTTCGAAGGCCTCCGCGGCGAGGTCATCGAGCACCGCGGCCAGCTCACCGTGATGGTGCGCGTCCATGCCCTCCGCCAGGCCGTTCGGGTGCTTGTGCCGGCGGACTGCGTTACCCCCCCTGGGCCCCCCTACTCCCAAACCCCCCTACGTCCCCACATCCATCCACATGCTTGACCTGATCCGTATGCTCCGCGCCATCCTTACGGCGCGCGAGAAGAAGCATTTTGCCCTGCTCCTCGTGGCGATCTTTTTTATGGGGATGTTCGAGATGGCCGGCATCGCCTCCATCATGCCCTTCATGCAGCTGGTCGCCCAGCCCGAGGCCATCGAGCAGCAGCCGTGGCTCAAGGCCGTGTATACGCGGTTTGCATTCACGTCGTACCAGTCGTTCCTCATCGCCGTCGGCCTGCTGGTCCTCGGCCTGATGTCCGTCGCCAACGCTTTCACCGTGTTCACCCTGTGGCTCCAGCACCGCTTCGCCTGGGGTAGCTCCCACGCGATCGCAAACCGGCTGCTGCGCAAGTACATGAGCCAGCCGTACGGGTTTTTCCTGCAGAACAACACCTCCGTCCTCTCCAAACAGGTGCTGACCGAGGCGAACGAGCTGGCGCAAGGCGTTCTGCTCGGCATCGCCACGCTGGTGGCGCGGTCGTTTGTGACGCTCGCGATTTTCGGACTCCTGATGCTCGTGGACCCCGTCCTGGCCCTCATCATCCTGGCCACGTTCGGCGCCGTGTACGCCGTCGTTTACCGGGGCAGCCGGTCGTACCTCGGCCGGCTCGGGCGCGAGCGGTTTCAGGCGAACGAGATGCGGTTTCGGGCGGCGAACGAGGCGCTGGCCGGCATAAAATCCCTCAAGATCACCGGCCGCGAGGCGCACTTCCTGGGGCGCTTCGCCGAGGCCTCGCGTCGCTACACCCGCGTTGAGCCCCGACGCGAAGCGGCCAACGCCGCGCCGATTTATTTCGTGCAGACCCTTGCCTTCGGGGCGATCCTCGTGCTCGTCCTCTACCTCATAGCCACCGAGGGGAATGTGCAGGATGTAATCCCACTGCTGGCCCTGTACGCCCTCGCCGGCTACCGGCTGATGCCCTCGCTCCAGCAGATCTTCACCGCCGTTACCCGGATCCGGTATCAGCGGCCCATCGTCGAGTCGATCCACGCCGACCTGCTCGCCGGCGACGCGCCCTCGTTCCCCGACACCCGCCCCGAACCCCTGCCGTTTGAGCGGTCGATCGCGCTGCGCGGACTGTCCTTTCGCTACGAGGGCGCCGAACGGCCGGTGCTGGACCGCGTCAGCCTCACCATCCCCCGCCACAGCAGCGTCGCGTTTGTCGGCCCGACCGGCTCGGGCAAGACCACGCTGATCGACCTGCTGGTGGGCTTACTCGAGCCGACGCGCGGCGGCATCTACATCGACGACACGCGGCTGGAGGCCGGCGCCGTCTGCGCCTGGCAGGCACGCATCGGCTACGTCCCCCAGGAGGTCGTCCTCTACGACGACACGGTCACCCGCAACATCGCTTTTGGCCTCCCCGACTCCGCCATCGACCGCGTCCGCCTCGAACGGGCGACGCGGCTCGCCAGCGTGCACGAATTTATCGAGGCCATGCCCGAGGGCTACGCCACAGCCCTCGGCGAGCGGGGGGTGCGGCTGAGCGGGGGGCAGAGGCAGCGCATCGGGCTGGCCCGGGCGCTGTACTTCGAGCCCGACGTGCTGGTGCTCGACGAGGCCACGAGCGCGCTCGACGGCCTCACCGAGGCCGCCGTCATCCAGAGCATTCGCGAGGCCGGCGCCGGCATCACCCTCATCATGATCGCCCACCGCCTGGCCACCGTCCGCCACTGCGACCACATCTTCCTCCTCGACGAAGGCCGGATCGTCGCCGAAGGCGCGTACGACGACCTCATCGAAGACAACGCCCTCTTCCGCGGGATGGCCCGCGTGGGGGCGGAAGCGTAATTGATGATCGACCCATGAAGATCCTATACTACTCGCCCCACCCCGACCTGTCGCTGCACAGTCCCTCGGGCTACGGCACCCACATGCGCGAAATGATCAAGGCCTTCGAGGAGGCCGGGCACGAGGTGCGGCCGCTGATCGTGGGGGATTTGAAGGTGGCTGAAGCGGAGGCTGCGCCAAGACTGCGCGACCGCGTGAAGCCGCTCGTACCGGCGCTCGTGTGGGAGTCCGCCCGTGACGCCGCGCTCCTCCATCGCGATCGACGCCTGCAGATCACACTCGAAGACAATATCCAGGCGTTTGGTCCGAACCTGATCTACGAGCGGGCCAGCTTCATGCAGTGCTCCGGTGTCGAGGTCGCCTGGCGGCTCGGCGTGCGGCACGTGTTGGAGGTGAATGCACCGTATCTCGAAGAACGCAAGGCCTTTTCAAGCGGCCCGTCCCTATTCGAGCGGAAGGCCCGAGCGATGGAGCGGCGGCAACTGAGCATGACCGATCGGGCGGTCGTCGTCTCCAGCACCCTGAAGGACCACTTTATGGCGGCGCACGGCCTTCCCGAAGAGCGATTTCTTGTCGTCCCGAACGCCGTCGATCCCGACAAAATCGTCGTCCATCCCGATCGGGTGCACGCCATCAAGACAGGGTATGGGCTCACCGACCAATTCGTGGTCGGGTTCGTGGGATCGCTCTTCCGGTGGCACGGGGTCGACCGCCTGATCCGGGCCGCGGCGGAGCTGCGCCGGCGGTCGGACGGGCTCGTCGTGTTGATTGTCGGCGATGGCGAGATCCGCGCAGAACTGGAGGCGCTCGCGCAGTCGCTGGGTGTATCCGATATCGTGCGTTTCACGGGCAATGTGGCCCATGAGGAGGTGTTCGACCACATTGAGGCGATGGATGCGTGCGTCATGCCTGATTCCAACTGGTATGGCTCCCCGGTGAAGCTATTCGAATACGGCGCCATGCGGAAGCCCATCGTCGCCCCGGACAACGGCCCTGTCCGCGACGTGTTCACACCGTTCGAGGACGGGCTGGTGGTGCGGAACGAGGCGGAGCTGGCCGAGATGCTCCGCCGGCTGATGGCCGATCCGGAAGAAGGCGCCCGCTTCGCCGGCTCGTTCCACCGCAAGGTGATCGAACGCCACACCTGGCGGCGCAACGCCGAGGCCGTCCTGGAAACCCTGGCCGAGGCGGTGGTCTGATTCTTACACCGCCATGAGACGCAATGTATTGCGTCTCTACGGGGGCGGGGAACCCATTTCGTTGATCGTCCAATCCTATGCGCCTCGCCCTGCTCACCGATGGCCTGTATCCCTACGAAATCGGGGGGATGCAAAAACACACGTATTACCTGGCGAAGCACCTGGCCCGCGCCGGCGCTCGGGTGGACCTGTACCACGTCCGCCCGCTGGATGCGCCGGCCGTGGACGAAGCCTCGCTGTTTACGCCGGACGAGTGGGCCAACCTGCGGTTAATCAGCGTCGACCGAGCGCCGGCGCGGCGGTTTCCGGGGCACTACGTGTGGGAATCGCTCCAGTCCTCCATCGCCCTCTGGGAGGCGCTGAAGGGGCGGCTGGATGTCAATTTTATCTACGCGCAGGGGTTCGCCGGCTGGGAAACCATCCGCCAGAAACGCCGCGGCGCGGCCGTCCCGCCCGTCGGCGTCAACTTCCATGGGTTCGAGATGTGGCAGAAGCCGGCATCGCTCCACGCCCGGCTGGAGCAGTGGCTCCTGCGGCCGTTCGTCCGCTGGAATGTCGAACACGCCGATGTGGCGCTGTTGCTGGGACGCAGCCTGGCGACGGTGTTCGCGAAGACGGGCGTCGTGCCCCGCCACCTCGTCGAATCCCCGAATGGGGTCACGGCCGACTGGCTCTTCGCCGGCACGCGACCCGAGGAACACCCTCTACCTCGCCCCGCGCGGGCGTTCGTCCGCTTCGTCTTCATCGGCCGTTACGAGCGGCGTAAAGGGATCGAGGAATTGCACCAGGTGATCGCGAAGCTGGCGCCCGATCATGCCTTCCACATCGACTTCGTCGGGCCCATTCCGCCGGCTCTCCAGCTCCGATCTACCCATGCCACCTATCACGGACCGGTGCGCGATGAGGAGGTGATGCGGGGGATTCTTCGGGAAGCGGACGTCCTCATCTGCCCCAGCTATGCCGAGGGGATGCCAACGGTGATCCTGGAAGCGATGGCTTCCGGTCTCGCTGTCATCGCCACGGACGTTGGCGCCGTGGGCGACCTCGTTGGCCCCGAAACGGGGTGGATGATCCCGCCCGGCGACACGGACGCCCTCGCGCGGACGCTCGTCGAGGTGCTGAACGCGCCGGCCGCCATCGAAGCGAAGCGCCGCACAGGCCAGGAGCGCATCCGGCAATCCTATCTCTGGAACACTGTCGCGCACGACACCCTGCGCAACATCAAGGCCACACTCACATGACCTCCTCTGTCCTCAACCGCCCTCCGATGCGGCCCCTGCACCCTTCGCCGGGGGTCATCCGCATCGCGGTGTTGTTCTCCGAGCTATCGGGCTACGTGCGGGCGTGCCTCGCGGCGCTCCGTGCGCGCCACGGCGCCGAGGTGCTGGTGATCCATTGGCCCGTGGCGGACGAGGCGCCGTTCGCTGAAGCGGATGGCTGGGCCGACGCCGTCTATTCCAAACGCGGCCGCACGCCGGCCGAGCTGCTCGCCCTGCTGGAGGTGTTCGCGCCGAAAGGCATCCTCATGTCCGGCTGGATCGACCGCGACTACCTGCAACTCGCCCGCCACTACCGGCAACGCGGCGTGCCGGTCATCGCCGGCACCGACACACCCTGGCGCGGCACAATCCGCCAGCGCGCCGCCACCCTGGCCGCGCCCCGGATGCTGCACAGCGCCATCGATACCCTGTGGGTCGCCGGCGACCGCCAGCGCGACTTCGCCCGACGCCTCGGGTTCGCGGGCGAGCGCTGCCTGAGCGGGTTTTACGCGTGTGACTGGGACCGCTTCGCCACCGCGTATGCCCGGCGCGACCCCGCCGCCCCGCCGGCATTCCTGTTCGTGGGCCGCTACCACCCCGACAAGGGCCTGGACGACCTGCTCTCCGCCTACGCTCGGTACCGCGCGGACGCCGCCGATCCCTGGCCGCTTGTCTGCGCCGGCGCCGGGCCGCTCAAGCTGCACCTCGCGAGCGTGCCGGGGGTGGTGGACCTCGGGTTCGTCCAGCCGGACGATCTCCCAGAACTCATGGCCCGCGCCGCCGCCTTTGTCCTCCCCAGCCGGCACGAGCCCTGGGGCGTGGCCATCCAGGAAGCCGCCGCCACCGGCCTGCCCCTCCTCTGCTCCACCGCCTGCGGCGCCACGACGAGCCTGCTGCAGGACGGCTACAACGGATTTTTGGTCGAGCCCGGCGTTCCCGAGCAGCTCGCCGGCCAGCTGAGTCGCCTCGCGGCGCTCACCGCCGCCGAGCGCCAGTCGATGGGCGACCGCAGCCACGACCTCTCCCGGCAGTTCACGCCCGACCGGTGGGCGGATACGCTCGTCCGGGGCATCGCCGCGTTGCGGACCACGCCATGATAACCACCACGCTCCGCCTCACTGGCTTCTCTACCGAGACCTCCCGGCAGACGCCGGCGCTACGCGCGCCCCTGGCACTCGGCCTCTTCGCCCTGCTGGTGGTGTTGAAGCTGGCGCCAGCGCTCACGCCGCTCGTCTACCTCGGCCTCGCCCTTCAGGCGTGGCGGGGTCCGAAGGAGACGATCCAGGCGCTGACGCTCCTGTTTGTGGTGCTCAACCTCAACCCCGGTCTGTTCGGGGCGCACGGCCAGGGCGCCTCGCTGCGCTGGCTGGTGCTGATGAGCGCCCTGGGGCGAACGGTGTGGGATGGGGTGCTGGGCGGTAAACCGTGGCCGGCACGAATCCTCCAGCCGCTACTGCTTTTCGCCGGCGCCGGCGTCGTGCTCGCCCTCGTGGGCAGCCGGCTGCCCACGATCTCTGTCTTCAAACTCGCGGCGTTCACCATGGGCGCGGTGGCCATCCTCACCAGTTTTTACCGAACCACCGAGCTGACCGAGTACTGGATGGCCTGGTTCACGACGTGTTTCCTGACGATTCTCGTCGTGAGCCTCCCGCTGTACCTGTTTCCCGCCGGCTTCTTCAGCAACGGACGCGGCTTTCAGGGGGTGCTGGCCCACCCGCAGCTGTTCGGACCGGTTGCGGCCCCACTGACGGCGTGGCTGATCGCGCGGGCGTTGTTCGAGGGCGAGCGGTCGCCTGTCGTTCTCGTTGGAATCGCCCTCGGCCTCATGGCCGTGTTCACCTCGCAGGCGCGGACGGGGGCGCTGATGATCGCGGGCAGCCTGCTCGCCGTCGCCGCGTTCACCTTGTTTCGCGGGCAGTTGCACCGTGCGCGCCCGACGCGGCGCGGAATGCCGGCGCTCGGACTCATACTGGCGTTGGTCGTGTGCGTGGCGTCGGTGGCCCGGGGCGATGCACTTCTGGATCGGGCGATGACCTTCGTCCAAAAACGCGTCGAGACCGGGGCGTCGGCGTCAATCGACATCCGGGCGATGATGATCGAGCGGCAGCTGGAAAACTTCTGGTCGAGCCCGCTCACCGGGATCGGATTCGGCCTCCCGAGCAACGCCACCGACTGGGCGCGCATCAGCACCGGCTTCCTGGGGCTGCCGACCGGCTTCACGGCGGAAAAAGGGTTCATGCCCTCGTCGGTGCTCGAAGAGACCGGGCTGATCGGGGCGATCCTGCTCGTGTTCGTCCTCCTTGCCCTCGCCGGCCCCATCTACCGCCACGGCTCCCCCCCCTTGCAAGCCCTCTTCCTCGCCGCCCTGCTCGCCAATGCGGGCGAGATGATCTTCTTCTCGTTCGGCGGCGCGGGGTTGTATTACTGGTTGATGTACGGGTGGTGTTACGCGAATGCGCGGCGACCGGGGGATACCCGGTTTACGGGTTGCGACGAATACCCGGGTTACGCTTCGCTAACCCGGGCTACGGGCTAACCCGGGCTACGGGCATTTCCTTTTGCCTTTTTCATTTTTCCTTTTGCATTTCCCGATGTACCCGGGTTACGCTTCGCTAACCCGGGCTACGGGCTAACCCGGGCTACGGCCATTTCCTTTTGCCTTTTTCATTTTTCCTTTTGCATTTCCCATGTGTGGCATCTCAGGCATCTTCGGCACCGGCGTCCATCTTCCGACGCAAACCATCCAGCGGATGACGGACAGCCTGGCCCATCGCGGGCCGGACGACGCCGGCATCTATGTGGATGACCACATGGCGCTGGGCCAGACCCGGCTCAGCATCCTGGACCTGTCCGCGAACGGGCATCAGCCCATGGAAAGCATCAGCGGCCGCTACCTCATCGTGTTCAACGGCGAGGTGTTCAACTACCGCTCCGTGCGGGCGCAGCTGGTGGATCGCGGGTACAGCTTCCGGTCGGATACCGACACGGAGGTCATCCTCTACGCCTACGCCGAGTGGGGGCCGGCGTGCCTCGAACGGTTCAACGGGATGTTCGCCTTCGCCGTGTACGACCGCGAGCGGCGATCGGTCTTTATCGCCCGGGATCGGCTGGGCATCAAACCGCTGTATCTCGCCCGATCGCGCGAAGGCGCGTTGCTGTTCAGCTCCGAGGTGCGGTCCATCCTCAGCAGCGGCCTCGTGCCGCCGCAGCTCAACCGGCGCATCCTCCCCCTCTATCTAAAATACCAGACCGTGCCGGCGCCCGACACCCTCATCGAGGGGATCGAGATGTTGTTGCCGGGGCACTGGATGGAGGTGACGGCGGACGGTGAGCAGAAGAAGTCGTACTGGAACGTCCTCGGCAACGCCAACCCGGACGCCGCGCACCATACGGCTGACCAGGCGCGCGACGAGGTGCGCCGGCTCCTGACCGCCAGTGTCGAGCGCCGGCTGATCAGCGACGTGCCGCTCGGGGCGTTTCTTTCCGGGGGGATCGACTCTTCGATCATCGTCGGCCTCATGAGCCGGCTCGGCAGCGCCCCCGTCCGCACTTTCACGATCGGGTTCGAAGATCCCTCGTTCGAAGACGGCGTGTACGCGCAGCGGATGGCGCGCCAGTTTCGGACCGACCATACTGAGCTGAAGCTGTCCTATGTGGACATCCTCCAGCAGATACCCCAGGCCCTCGCCGCGCAGGACCACCCGTCGGGCGACGGCGTCAATACCTACCTCGTCTCCCGCGCCGTCAAGGAAGCCGGCCTGAGCGTGGCCCTCTCCGGCCTCGGGGGCGACGAGCTGTTCGCCGGTTACAGCCTCTTCGGCCGCATCGCCCGGCAGCAGCGCGCGCGGCTGCTCTGGCGCTTCGCCCCGCAGCCCCTGCGGCGCGGCATCGCCCACGCCCTGTACAGCGTGCGGCCATCCATCGCCTCCCAGAAGATGCACGACCTCCTGGTGTCCGACGGCTCGCTGCCGGAAGTGTATCCCCTGGGCCGGCAGTGCTTCGGCGCCGCGCAGGCTGCCCGGCTCCTCTCGGCGCGGCCCTCCGGCGCCGACCCGTACGCCAGCCTCCTCCGGGCCAGCTACGCCGTCAACATGGGCGCAACGCTCCTCTCGCGTATCTCCTACGCCGAGGCCCGGACGTACATGCACGACGTCCTCCTGCGCGACACGGATCAGATGAGCATGGCCAGCGCCCTCGAGGTGCGGGTGCCGTTCCTCGACCACGAACTGGTCGAATACGCCATGGGCCTCCCCGACGCCGTCAAGCGCCCCAACGGCGTCCCGAAGCGCCTGCTCGTCGAGGCGTTTTCGGACCTCCTGCCGGCCACCGTCATCAACCGCCCCAAACAGGGATTCATCATGCCCTTCGACACCTGGATGAGGGGCCCCCTGAAGGCCCTGTGCCTCGACAACCTCGACGTGCTCGCCCACTCGTCTGCCTTCCAGGCCCCAGTGGTCCATCAGTACTGGAACGACTTCCGCGCCGGCAACAAAGCCCTGTCCTGGAGCCGGCTCTGGCTGCTGGTCAGCCTCGGGGCGTGGTGCAAAGCCAACGGCGCGGCATAGTGAAAAGTCAAAAGTGCAAAGTAAAAAGTGGGTCGTTGCCTGGCACCCAGAATCAACCTGCAACCTGCCAACCTGCAACCTGCCAACCTGCAACTTGCCAACATTGAACCTCCTCCACATCATGCCCTCGGTAGCCCGCTCGTTTGGCGGACCGACGCAGTCGCTGATCGGCTACGTGGCGGCCGCGCGGGCGGCGGGGATGACGGTGACCGTCGCGGCGCCGGCGTGCGCCGAGGCGGATCAACGGTGGCTGAAGGACCAACTGGGAGAGGCGGACCTGCGGCTTTTCCCGGGGATCAGCCGGGGGACGTTCGTGGCCTCGCCGGCGCTGGTGGACTGGGTGAAGCGCCACGCCCCCGCGTACGATGTCGTGCACGTCCACGGCCTGCTCAACCTCGTGAGCAGCCTCGCCGCACGGACGGCCTCCGCACAGGGCACGCCCGTGGTGGTCCGCCCCTTCGGCACCCTCTCCCGCTACACCTTCGCACACCGGCGCGGCTGGCTGAAGCGGGGCTATTTCCAGGCGATCGACCGCCCGAACCTGCGCCGTGCCCGGGGACTGCATTTCACGACCGACGCAGAGCGCGACGAAGCCGGCTGGCACGGGCTCGACCTGGAAACCCGCAGCTTCGTCGTCCCGCCCCCACTTCATCTCTATGCCATGCCCTGCCGGGAGCCAACGACCGACGTCCTCTTCCTCTCCCGCCTGCATCCCAAGAAGAATGTAGAAGGCCTGTTGAATGCCTGGGCGCGGGTCGTTCGCGACCGCCCGGGTCTACGGTTGACCATCGCCGGCGATGGCGAGCCGGCTTACGTGGCCCGGCTCCGCGCGCAGGCCGCCGGGCTGGGAGCATCCGTTGTCTTTGCTGGCTTTGTCCACGGCGAGGAAAAAGCCCGGCTCCTGGCGTCGGCGCGGGTCTTCGCCCTCCCATCCTTCCACGAGAACTTTGGCGTCGCCGTCCTCGAAGCCCTCGCGGCCGGCCTGCCCGTCGTGATTTCGCGGGATGTCCAGCTCGCCGCCTTTGTCGAGCGCCATGCCCTGGGCCGCGTTGTCGCAGCCGACGCCGGGCCGCTGGCGGAGGCGCTGCTGGCCAGCCTCGACGACACCGCGCTCATCGCCCGTTGCCGGCAGGACGGCCGCCGGCTCGTTGCCGACACCTTCTCGCCCGACGCCGTCGGGCAGCAACTCCGCGCCATGTATGAACACGTACTCGCTTCCTGAGCCGCTTGAATCGATCCCCCTGCCGGCCGGCGCCCAGGCTCGCGCCGGCGGCGTGCTGGACCGCCCCTGGCTCCTCCGCACCGAACTGCGCCGGCTCGCGGCGCTCCCCTGGATCCGCGCCGGCTTCGCCTGGCACGGGATCGCGTGGGGGGATCGATGGCGGATCCTGGGGATGCCCGTCATCCAGCGACAGCGGGGTAGCCGGATTACCCTTGGCGCCGGCCTCGTCCTCCGCTCCTGGCCGCGCACCAACCCCCTGATGCCGAACCACCCCGTCGTCCTCGCCACCCGCGGCGCCGGCGCCGTCATCCATATCGGCGACGACTGCGGGCTGACCGGCACGACGCTCGTCGCCGCCGAACGCATCGAGATCGGAAACCGCGTGCTGATCGGCGCCAACACCACGATCGTGGACACCGACTTCCATCCCCTCACCCCCGAAGGCCGGCGGGCCGACTTCAACGCCGGCGCGCACCGCCCCGTCGTCATCCACGACGACGCCTTCATCGGGATGAACTGCCTCATCCTGAAAGGCGTGACCATCGGCGCCGGCAGCGTCGTCGGCGCCGGCAGCGTCGTCTCCCGCGACGTCCCCGCGGGCTGTATCGTCGCCGGGAATCCAGCTGTTGTCGTGCGGGAAGGGATTACGGGTCGAGGAACTGTTGAGATTTGCGTATTGCATAATGAGCAAGTCATCCCCGCGCAGGCGGGGACCCAGAAAAATGCCAGTCTGATGGCTGGATCCCCGCCTGCGCGGGGATGACTATGCCTTGGGTTGTGGAAATCTCAACTGTTTCTAACGTTTTGAGAGCACAGGTGCCGCAGCATCAACCTCAATCCTCTCTTCCACTTTTCACTTTGCACTTTTCACTTTGCACTTTTCACTTTGCACGTTGCACTTTTCACGTTGCACTTTTCACTTTTCACTTCCACATGTCCAAGTCTTTGTTATTCATCAACCAGCACTACCACCCCGACGTCGCGGCGACGGGGCAGAAGCTGACGGATCTGGCCGAGTACCTCGCGGCGCGCGGGCACGAGGTGCACGTCCTCTGCAGCCGCGGGAAGTACCTCGCTGGCGCGCTCGAGGCCCCGGCGCGCGAGACCCGCAACGGGGTCCACATCCGTCGCGCCGGCGCCTCCAGCCATGGGCGGTCGACCCATCTCCGCCGGCTGCTCGACTACGCCGGCTTCTACCTCCGCGTACTCGCGCACCTGCTGTTCGGCCGTCGCTACGACGAAGTCATCCTCCTCACCACCCCCCCGCTGCTGAACGTCGCCGGCGGACTCGCCCATGCGCTCCGCGGGCAGTCGTACGGGATCTGGTCGATGGACCTCCACCCGGACGCCGAGGAGGCGCTCGGGATGGCGCCGGCGCCGGTCACCCGCCTCCTCCACGCCCTCAACAACTTCGGCTACCGGAACGCCCGCTTCGTCGCGGCGCTGGGTCCGTTCATGAAGGCCCGGATCGTTGCCAAAGGCGTCGCCGAAGAACGGGTCCACCTGCTGCCGATGTGGGATAGGCGGGACGAGATCTACCCGACCCCGCGTGAGGATAACCCGCTGCGTGATCGCCTCGGGCTGCGAGATCGGTGTGTCGTGATGTACTCCGGCAACGCCGGCCTGGCGCACCGGTTTGACGAAATCATGGAGGCCATGCTCACCCTCCGCGATCACCCCGAGCTGTTTTTCCTCTTCGCAGGCGACGGCCCCCGCCGGCGCGACCTCATCGCCTTCGCCCGCCGACACGACATCGCCAATTTTATGTACCTCGACTACGTCCCGCGCCAGGAACTCGTCCACTCCCTCGGCCTGGCGGACATCCACCTGCTCACCCTGCGCCGCGAGATGGCCGGCATCGCCGTCCCGTGTAAACTCTACGGCATCATGGCGGCTGGCCGGCCGACCCTCATGATCGGCCCCGAAGCCTCCGAGCCGGCGCAGACCATCATCGACGCCCGCGCCGGGGTCGTCATCGACCCCGACCGCGCCGGCGGACGCGCCACCGACGAGGTCATCCAGGCCCTCCTCGCCCTCGCCGACCGCCCCGACCTCCGCGCCCTCTACGGCATGCGCGCCCGCGACGCATTCCTCGGGGAATACGACCACGAAATCATCTGCCAGGCCTGGGCGGATTTCATCGAAGACAGCATTCCCGAAACCATCGCCGCCCTAACCTAACCGCGCGTACAGACGCCATACATGGCGTCTCCTCGCTTACCAGCCATACATGGCGTCTCCTCGCTTACCAGCCATACATGGCGTCTCCTCGCTTACCAGCCATACATGGCGTCTCCTCGCTTACCAGCCATA
>JAWXAX010000048.1 GCA_034439735.1 Rhodothermales bacterium
CCACCGCGGGCAGGTCAATCGCCGGCTGCGCGAGGTCGGGGGAGAGCCGACGCTGGTGGATTACATCGCCTGGATCTGGATGCACCGGCCGGCGCCGGCGTGGGAGGCCGCGATGGCCTGAGGCGGACCCGCCCCAGGCTCGCTGGTCACCGTCATCGCCCCATCCATCAACTCGATCAGATGTTTGCTGATCGACAAGCGTGATCAGCCCCAGATCGCCAACAATGACAGTGGCACTTCGAGACAGGAAGGCGCCGGGTCTCCGCTTGACCAGGATCAGCCAGCCGACAGAAAACGCCAGATAGGCGAGGCCGGCCCACAACGAATCGTACAGGGTATCGATCCCCCGCCCCACCACAGGTACCCGACCATCGACGCGAATAGGCTCGTCATCACGACCCGCGCGACCGCCTGGGAATATTCTTCGTCTACGGCTGGCTTCAGAGCGAGGTATTCCTGATTCATGACCCTGTGCAACAGACAACGTTACCTATCGGCGTTGGTATCGGCTGGTCTGCGGCGATGTAAAATCAGGCGAGTACTCTTCGTCGGAAATCGGGTCATGTGGCCGGCGGCGTGTCGCCGTATGATGAGGCGGTGGTAGATACGTTCTGAGCG
This sequence comes from Rhodothermales bacterium, assembly GCA_034439735.1. Classification (NCBI taxonomy): domain Bacteria; kingdom Pseudomonadati; phylum Rhodothermota; class Rhodothermia; order Rhodothermales; species Rhodothermales bacterium. Next base: position 619 of record JAWXAX010000048.1, read on the forward strand.
GGCGTCGCCGTCGCGGGCTGTTTTTCGAGCATGCTGGAAAACGCCCTGCCGTAGAGGTCCCAGACGGCCACAAACAACGCGGCTATGATCGGACCGATGAACAGGCCGATCCCACCGAATAACGACAGCCCGCCTATGATGCCAAGCAAGACGAGCAGATCCGGCATCTGGATGTCTTTCCCAACGAGCCGCGGCCGGGCCAGATTATCGGCCAGGCCGACGACAATCATACACCAGACGGCCAGCCCTATGCCGGCGCCGATTTTGCCCGTCGCGATGAGGTAGATCACGCCCGGAATCCACACGATGGCGGCGCCCAGCAGGGGGATGATCGACATGACAGCCATCACCGTCCCCCAGAACACGGCGCCTCCGATGCCGGCGACGGCAAACGCCACGCCGGCCAGGCCACCCTGCATGATCCCGATCAAAAGGGCACCCCACAGGCTGGCGCGGGTCACGGATACAAATTTTTCGACCAGCAGCCGCTTGTCTCCATCCCGCATCGGAATGTAGTGGAGGATCTGGTCCAGCAGGGACTTGCCATCGATCAAAAAAAAGAACATGGCATACAGCATGATGCCAATGTGCAGGAAAAAAATCGCCGTCCCCGTCGTGACGGTTGCTATATTCAGAATGACGAAGTCGCCCATGCGCTGGACGGCATCGCCGAGTCGAACCAGGATTTCCGACTCGTAGGGTTCGATATACTCGGCGAACGGAAGTCGATCCACCCAGTCCCTGATGACATTCGGCTGTTGGAGCAGTTGCTCGATGCCGGGGCGGATCGTGGTGAGGATATTGGCCGCTTCAGCCGCCACGATGCCCAGGAAAGCGGTGATCGGGATGACGAGGAGGAGCAGGACGATGAGGATGGTCAGCAACGATGCGGGCGTCCGCCGGCCACCCACGCGTCGCAGCATCCACACGTACAACGGATGCGCCATGGCGGTAAAGATCGCGGCCATGAGGAGCGTGATGAGGTATTGATCGATCATCCGCAAAAACAACAGCGTGATGCCGATCACCAGCAGGAGTAGGAAGGTGCGCCGGAATAACAGGGGGGTCGGTTCCATACTCAATCGATCAATCGCCCGCTCAGCCGGCGCAATTCGGTTTCCGCCCGTTTTGCTTCGAACTGCGCCAGAAGGAGCAGGCTTTGCGCGCGCGTGAGGGTTTCTTGCACTTCGCGCAGTTCGATCGACGTGATCGTGCCCAGTTCGAAGCGATCGAGCCCAATATCGACGTTTAGCCGCGCAAGCGCCAGATTCTCACGCTCGATCGTAATCAATTCGAGGCTATTCTGGTAGTCCTGAAACGAGCGGCTGATGTCGGATTGTAGGCGCGTGCGTACGTCTTCGATGATCAGTTCGGCGTTTTTGAGCTGGATCAAGGCGTTTTCGCCTCGCCGCCGGCGGTTCATGCCGTCGAACAGGTTCAGGCTGAGGGTGGCGCCATACGTGAAGTCGTTGGTCTCGTTGGCGAGCAGGAAGCCGGTTTCGGCGTTGAGGTCGGAGTAGTTCAGGCCGGCGTTCACGCCCACCGTGGGCATCCACTCGGCGCGGAGTTCGCGGAGCTGGACCTGCGCCACATACCGTGTTTGCTCGGCCAGCGCGAGTGCGGAGTTCCGTTCGAGGGATTCACGCTCGAGCACCTCTTCATCGAGAGGGAGGACCAGTTCGATGCTGTCGACGACGGCGTAATCGAGCGCGAGGGGGCGAACAAGGAGCTGGTTAAAATCAGCTCGCGCATTCACCAGGGCCGTGCGCTGGCGGAGGACGGCGGCGCGGTCCGCATTGAGGTCCAGCCGGGCCTGCCGCACCTCGAGTTCGGAGGCCGAGCCGAGGTCGCGCCGCAGCTCGGCGATCCGCATCCGCTCCTCAGAGATCTCGACGGCTTCGTCGAGCACCCGAAGCTGTTGCTGCTGGCGGGCGATGTCGTAGTAGGAAACGATGACGTCGGTGAGCACCAGCTCGGTCGTGTTTTCGGCCTGGGTCTGCTGCTGGCGGTAGAGGCCGCCGAGGCGGTCGTACACGGCGTTCCGGCCGAAGCCATCGAAAACCGTCCATTGGAGCCCGACGCCGGCCGCTTTCCGCCGCGTCAGGGCGCCATCGCGCTCGGTGACATCGCCACTCAGAAAGCGCTGGGTGGTGTTGGCCACCGTGCGGCCCACGCTGGCGTCGAAGCCAACGAACGGCAGGAAGCCGGCATTGCCGAGGCTGTAGTTGTTGGAGGCGATCGCGATGTCGTTCTGGACGATCTGGATCGCATAATTTTTTTCGAGGGCGAGGTCGATGGCTTCGCGCAGCGTGAGCACATCCTGGGCCCGGGCAGGTAGCGCGAGCACCAGGCCCAGGACTACCATAAGGAGCAATTGCTTCATGGGGTGACGGTGGGGGCGCTCTCCGTGCGCGTCTCGGTTCGAACGGGGGGGCGTCCTTGCGTACGCAGGGCATCGACGACCGCCTTGAGCTCATCGGGCCGGTTTACGGTGCGGCTGGCCAGGAATGTGTACATGGCGGGGATGACGTACAGGGTCAGGAAGGTGCCGATTAGCAGCCCGCCGATGACGGCAATGCCCATCGGCACCCGGCTTTCGGCGCCCGCGCCCAGCGCAAGCGCGATGGGTAGGATGCCGAGGATGGTCGAGATACTCGTCATCAGCACCGGGCGCAGCCGGGTGACGGCGGCGTCGTTGGCGGCTTCGGCGATCGAGAGCCCCTGCTCGCGGCGCTGGTTGGCGAATTCGACGATCAGGATGCCGTTTTTGGTTACCAGACCGATGAGCATGATCATCCCGATCTCGCTGAAGATGTTGAGGGTCTGGTCGAAGTACCAGAGCCAGAACAACGCGCCGGCAAGGGCGAGCGGCACGGTGAGCATGATCGTGAACGGATCCCGGAAGCTCTCGAATTGGGCGGCCAGTACCAGGTAGATGAGCGCGAGCGCGAGCAGGAAGACAAACAGCAGGCTCGAGGAGCTCTCCACGAAGTCGCGCGAGGGGCCGGAGAGGTCGGTCGAAAACGTGTCGTCCAGGACGCGGCCGGCGATGGCGCGCATGGCCTCGATGCCGTCGCCCATCGTGTTTCCCGGCGCCAGGCTGGCCGAGACGGTGGCGGAGACGAAGCGGTTGAACCGGTAGAGAGCCGGCGGGCTGCTTTCTTCCTGCACCTCCACGAGGTTGTCGAGTTGCACCGGCTCGCCCGAGGCGTTGCGCACAAAGAGCGACCGGAGGTCGAGCGTCTCGTCCCGATTTTCCCGTTCGACCTGCCCGATCACCTGGTACTGCTTGCCATCCATGATAAAATAGCCCAGCCGCTGCTCGCTGAAGGCCAGCTGCAGCGTCTGCGCAATGTCCAGAGCAGACACGCCGAGCGCGCGGGCGCGCTCCCGGTTGATGCTGATCCGCAACTCTGGTTTGTTGAACTTCAGGTCCACGTCCGTAAATGTAAACGTGGGGTCCTGCCGAGCCTCCTCCAGGAACTTCGGCAGGATTTCGGTGAGCTTTTCGAAACTCGGCGCCTGGATCACGAACTGGAGGGGCAGCCCGAACGAGCGCGAGCCGATGGTTTCGGGCTGGGAGACAAACGTCCGTGCACTGGTGAGGCCCTGCACCTGACCAACCAATGCGTTGGCGATTTCCTGCTGGGAGCGGTCGCGGTCGGCGGCCTCGGTGAGGGTGAGCGTCAGAAACGAGGAATTCACCGACGACGCAGCCCCAAAGCCGGGCGAGGTCACCGAGAAGACGGTCGCTGTTTCGGGCACCTGCTCGCGGACGAGGTCCGTCAGCTGGTCCACATACGCGTCCATGTACTCGAAGGTCGCTCCTTCGGGCGCCGTGGAGATCAAGCGGAGGCTGTTGCGATCCTCGAGCGGGGCAAGCTCTGTGGGCAACTGAGCAAAAAAGAATGGAATGGCGGCAAAACTGAGGAGGAGTACCGGGACCGCGAGCCACCGATGCTGCATGAACGTGTGCAGGGTGTCGCGATACCGGGTGGTCATCCCCTCGAAGAACGGCTCGGTTTTGTTATAGAACCAGGAGTGTTGGGTGCGCGCCTTGAGCAGCCGGCTGCTCAACATCGGGGTGAGTGTGAGCGCCACGAAGGAAGAGATGACGACCGAACCGCCGATGACCATCCCGAATTCCCGGAAGAGCCGGCCGGTGAGGCCGCCCAGGAAGAGGATGGGGAGGAAGACGGCGACGAGCGCTAACGTGGTCGCGATGACGGCGACGAAGATCTCGCGGGTGCCCTCGATGCCGGCCTCCAGCGGCGGCATGCCGGCTTCAATCTTGCTGTAGATGTTCTCGAGCACGACGATGGCGTCGTCGACCACCATGCCGATCGCCAGGACGATGCCCAGCATGGTCAGCACGTTGATCGAGAAGTCCAGCATGTACATGATGAAAAACGATCCGATCAGCGAAATCGGAATCACCACCGCCGGGATGATGGTCGTCCGCCAGTCGCGCAAGAAAAGGAAGATGATGAGCACGACCAGGGCGAGGGCGACAAAGATCGTCTGCTGCACCTCGCTCACGGACTCCCGGATGTAGATCGTGTTGTCGAAGCCGATGGCCAGCTCGATATCGTCTGACAACTCCCGCTCGATCTGATCCACGCGGCGGTAAAACTCGTCAATGATCGCGATGTTATTCGCCCCCGGAAGCGGCCGCAGCACGACGCCAACCATCGGGATGCCGTCGCGCTTGAGCACCGTGCGTTCGTTCAGCGGCCCCAGCTCCGCGCGGCCGATGTCCATGAGTCGGACGATCTGGCCGTCATCGTCTTTGATGATGAGGTTGTTAAACGCGTCGGGCGTTTCAAGCCGGCTCATCGTGCGGACGGTCAGCTCCACGTCTCGGCCTTCGATACGGCCGGAGGGGAGTTCGACGTTTTCGCGTGTGATGGCGTTGCGTACGTCGAGCGGCGAGAGCTTGTAGGCCGCCAGCTTCTGAGGGTCCAGCCAGAGCCGCATGGAATACACCTTGGACCCCCAGATGTCGATCGCACTGACGCCCTCGATGGTCTGAAGCCGCTCCTTGAAGATGTCCTCCGCGATCTTGGTAAGCTCCAGCAGATTGCGTTGGTCGCTTTTTACACTCAGGAAGACGATCGGGAAGGCGTCGGCGTCCGCCTTGGTTACGATGGGCGGGTCGGCGTCGGGCGGGAGGTTGCCGATGGCGCGGGACACGCGGTCGCGCACGTCATTGGCGGCCCGCTCAAGGTCGACGTCGATATCGAACTCGACCGTCACCGTGCTGCGCCCTTCGCGGCTGACGGAAGTGAGGGTGCGGATGCCCGAGATGCCGTTGACGGACTCCTCTATCGGCTCGGTGATCTGAGACTCGATGACGTCCGCATTCGCCCCCCGATAGTTGGTGGCGACGGTGATGATCGGGGGATCGACGGCGGGGTACTCGCGTACGCCGAGATCGAAAAAGCCCAGCATGCCGAAGAGCACGATGGCGATCGACATGACCACAGCCAGAACCGGCCGGCGGATGCTAATGGAATAGAGGCTCATAGGATCAGGGTAAAATGCAAAGTGCAAAAGGCAAAAGACGCATGGTCTGGTGCAACTTGCACATCGGGAAATGTCGTGGGTGGCTATGGCCCGTATCGATGGCTTACGGCTCAGGGAGGCAGTACCTGCACCCGCACGGACAGCCCGGGGCGGAGGAGCTGGACGCCGGACACCAGCAGGGTGTCGTTGGTGGCCAATCCGCTCAGAATCTGGACGCGGTCTTCGGTTCGGATGCCGGTTTCAACCATGCGCGAAACCGCCTTGCCGTTTTCCACGACATAGACTTTCTTCCCGCCGAGCTCCGGGATGATGGCGATGGCCGGCACGGCGAGGGCGTCCGGGATCTCGTCGAAGACGAGGACGATATCCGCGAACGCCCCGGGCAGCAGCCGGCGCCCCGGATTCGGACTCCGGGCGCGGAGCAGGAGGGTCCGGGTGTTGGCGTCGATCCGGGGTTCGAGGGCGTATACGGCGCCGCGCAGGGACTCGGCGATGCCTTCGACGCTGAACTCGATGCCGTCCCCGACGGCCACGCGCTGCGCGTACCGCTCGGGAATGGAGAAGTCGATCTTGACGGGGTCGACATCCTGCAGGGTGGTGATCACCGTCGCCGGCGAGATGTAGCTCCCATCACTCACCCGGCGTAACCCTACGATGCCATCAAATGGCGCTCGGATCTCACTTTTCGCGATTTGCGCCTGGATTAGTTCCACGTCTGCCTTTAAGACGTTGAGTTCGTTCAGCGTGGACTCGTATTCCTCGAGGCTGATCCCGCCCTTTTCGTAGAGCTGCTTCTGGCGGATCTCTCGTTCACTGGCCAGTGTGACGCGATACTCGGCCTTACGGAACTGCGCCTGCAACTCGCTATCGTTGATCTTGACGAGTAGATCGCCCAGACGCATGGCGCTGCCTTCCTGGAAGTGGATGCTGGTGATCTTGCCCGAGATCTCGCTGTGTACTTCGATCTCCTCGTTCGCGCGGATGGTGCCGGTAGTGAAGATGCGGTCGCTAAGTCGCTCGGAGACGATGACCAGACCCTGAACCTCGAGGGGGCGCTCGCCGGCGGGCGCGGGTGCACCGCTGGCGGCGGTCGACGGGGTTTGTCTGATTTTGGGCCAGGCAAGTGCCAGGATGATGACCAGGAACAGCAGGCCGAGCAGTATACGCCTGACAGGTTTACTCATGCGGATGATCCAGTGATGGGCCTACGTCTGGCACAACGGCCGATCACGGGGCAGGTGGCGGAATGACGGGGTGAGAATGCGTCGGCGCACGCCGTGTCACGATCCAGTCCAAGGATTGTTGCTCGTTCCGGTTTCTGGCATCCGAGTTGATATCAATTTTTACACATATCTAACAACTGGCCTCCGCAACGCCGCCGGCCGGTGGGTTCGAACCGACACCCCATCGGGCTCCCCTTCGAATACTCCCCCGGTACCATCAAAATGGTACCCGCGTACTCGTCCTCCCCACGCCCTTCTCGTGTACTACATGTAGTCATTCACCTTCGAAGCGAACAGTTATCGCATACCATGGAATCGACCGAACTTGCCGTCATCGCCATGCTCACGTTCCTTCTGGCCACCGGCCTGATGGCATTCATGAATCCCAAACGCGGTGCCTGACGCTCCCCGTAAGGAGCGACCACTGCCGCTTAACGATAGATAGGCTTTTGCCACCCCCGTAAGGGAAACGCCGGCTGCCACCGTAATGGCTCCGGCGTTTTTTTGTCTGTGAGTGAGCACGCTCTGCGTGCGTTCTGGAGCATGAGTGCGAAGGACGTGCAGGATCCCCAGCCCTCGTCTTCCCTCACGAATCGCTACTCGTTTAATCGCTAATCGCTACTCAATACTTCTTCAGGAGTACCCGAATCCCCTCGGGGTAGCCTGGCGAGCGAGGAGGAGGGCCGTACTTTATAACTGTAAACGATGAGATCGGACACCAAGCACAAAGACCTCCCGGTACAAGCAAATGATCGCGACTGAAACGGCCGTTCTGGTAATGATACTATTCTTTGGCGCTATGGCGGCCATGGCGCTTTTGCAGCCGAAACGCTCGTCCAAACGCTTTGTCCTCGGAGATCGCTAGTCCGAAGCTGACCCGCGCCTCATCTTACGTGTTGTGTTTCCTCCACCTGGAGAAGCCGGCAACCGCCGTAACGGTTGCCGGCTTTTTTATTGGGTGCGCCGGCTGCCGAACGCCCCTACGTGTTCATCACCTCTCACCGGGCCTTTTCCAGCGCCCAGCCGTATGTGAGAAGAGGATAACAGTCCTGCATCATCTGGACGACCGCCGCGGCAAAATCCGGTGTTTTTAGCTCGTTTTCGTTGAGTGGACGGGAGACGATGTACGATTTGAACTTCAGAAAAGCAGCGATCGGTTCGTCGCCGTGGTGTTCATAGCCGGCCGGACTGCGTTTGAGCTTTTCGTCGGATTCAAGGGTAAGGCCGGCGGCCGCAAGACGTTCTACCATGCCGAGGAACGTATCCGGATCGAGCGACATGGCGTTGCGCCAGGCGCGGACGACGTCGTTTTCGGGATGCCACCACCCCGAGGCCATCATACACTGCTCGGGTTCGACGTGGATGTAGATGCCGCCGGCGGCAGCGTGTGAGCCGTCGCGAGTCAGGACGGCACCGGCGTGGGTCTTGTACGGAGCCTTGTTATTCGAAAACCGAGTGTCCCGGTAAATCCGGAAGATCGATTTCTTGGGATCGGCGACGAGGTTCAGCCCGTGTGCGGCGGCTTCGCGGGACGCCTGAACGAGAAGGCACTGCAGCGGCCATACGACTTCGTCTTCATAGATCGATTTACGCTCCTTGAACCAGTCGCGCTCGTTATGGCTGGCCAGCTGGCGAAAAAAATTGAACGCTTCGTCACGGAAGCCAGGGAAGGGGGGGAGGTCGGAGTCGAACATGGAGGGGTTGGATGGTCAATTGTTAATTGTCGATAGTTAATTGTTGACAAGATCGTAAGCCATCGATCATCGATCATCGACCATCGATTATCGACCATCAACCAGTAGTCCCGATTTCCAGGCCAGATACCCCATAAACGCTGGCCCGAGGCGCAGTGCCTCTTCGTCGATGTCGAACCGCGGCGTGTGCAGCGCGTGGGCGGCACCCATGGTGGGTCCGTGGATGCCGATTCGGTAGAAGGCGCCCGGAATTTCGCGGAGGTACCAGGCGAAGTCCTCGCTGGCGAACCATAGATCCAGTTCAACCGTGTTTTCAGGCCCGACAAACTCGTGCGCGGCGGCGCGGACCAGGTTGGCCGGGGCCTCGTGGTTGAATAGCGCGGGGTAGCCGACCCAGATGTCGACATCCACCGTTGCCCCGAAGGCCTCGGCCGTGTGGGTGGCCACGCGGCGGATGAGGTCGTGCGCCCGGAAGCGCCAGCCTTCGTCCATCGCGCGAAACGTGCCTTCCATGCGGGCCGTGACGGGGATGACGTTAGTGGCGCCGTCGGCGATGACGCGGCCGATGGAGAGGACGCTCGGTGCGTCGGGTGGGCAGTTGCGGCTGATGACACTCTGAAGGGCCACGACAATGTGGGCGGCGACGAGTACGGCGTCGCTCTGCTGCAGGTGCGGGGCCGCGGCGTGCCCGCCTGTGCCGTGTACGGTGAAATACAGCTCGTCCGACGACGCCATATACATCCCGTTGCGGATGCCGATCTTGCCGACGGGCATGCCGGGCTGTACGTGTTGTCCGAAGATGGCGGCCGGCGCGGCGCGGCGGCCAGTACCGGCGAGCGCGCCCTCCTCGATCATCACCTTTGCCCCGCCCGGCAGCTTCTCCTCGCTGGGTTGGAAGAGGAGTCGCACGGTCCCGTGGATCTCCTCCTTTATCTTCGACAAAATCATGGCCGTGCCCAGCAGTGACGACGTGTGGGCGTCGTGCCCGCAGGCGTGCATCTTGCCCGGGCGCTCGGATTTAAACGGCAGGTCGTTCTCCTCGTGGATCGGCAGAGCGTCCATGTCGCCCCGGAGCGCGATCGTCGGCCCGGGCTTCGCCCCGACGATCGTCGCCACGACGCCTGTTTTCGCGACACCAGTCTGGATCTCTACCCCCAGCGGCGCCAGTGTCTCGGCCACGAGCCGGGCGGTTTCGACCTCCTCAAAGGCCAGTTCGGGCCGGCGGTGGATGGTGCGGCGAAGGCGGACGATTTCAGGAAAAATCTCGTCGGAGAGGGCTTTGAAACGGTTTACCATGCGTAGGTGGGGGTGTGACTGGAAATTACATCAGTTTTTTTCGCTTGTTGATGTACGCCATCAGCGCGGTGTCGTAGGGCTCGGCCGTATCGAGCTCGACGAAGTCGATGTTGTACCCGAGGCACTGCCTGCGGAAGTTCTCGCTGAAGAGGCGGACAGCGGCCTCGTAGTTCTCGCGGAGCTGCGCCGGCTGGAGTGTGATTTCCTCGCCGGTCTCCATGTCGCGAAAGACCATCGGCACATCCGGAAACCGGAATTTTCGCTCCGTCTCGCTTTCCAGGACATGGAAAACCAGCACTTCGTGGCCGCGGTAACGGAGGTGGCGGAGGGCTTTCAGCAATTCGTCGTGCGCGCCCACGTTCTCGAACAAATCCGTAATCAGCATCACCAGTGAGCGGCGGGTGATGCGTTCGGCCACTTCGTTGAGCACGGCGGCGGCGCCCGTCTTTTTTTCGCCGAGTTCGGCGTCGTTCATGTGCTCGAGTCGGGCGAGCAGCTGGCGGAGGTAGGACTGCGTGCTTTTCGGACGGAGCAGGGTGTGGACGCGCTCGTCGAAGGCGATGAGTCCTGTCGCGTCGCGCTGCTTCACCATCAGATAATGTAGCGCGGCGGCCAGGTACGAGCCGTATTCGAGCTTGCTGAGCGCGCCGGCGTGGCGGTACCGCATCGAGGAGGAGGTATCCAGCACGACATAGTGCCGCAGGTTCGTCTCTTCCTCGTATTGTTTCAGGTAGTGCCGGTCGGTCTTCGCGAATACCTTCCAGTCGACATGACGCAACTCGTCGCCGGGATTGTACGGGCGGTGCTCGGCGAATTCAACCGAAAACCCGTGGAAAGGGCTTTTGTGGAGCCCGGTCATGAACCCTTCCACGATCAGGCGCGCCCGCAGCTCCATGTTCTTGAGGCGAGAGATCGTGATCGGGTCGAGGTAGCGACGGGCGGTTTCCTGTTCCTGAGTTGCCAACGGG
>JAWXAX010000049.1 GCA_034439735.1 Rhodothermales bacterium
GATGACGATGCCCTGGATTGTAGAAATCTCAACAGTTTGTGAACCCTTAACCTGAAACCACTCACGATAATCCGACAGGATTTACGTGAATGTACTTAGCGTTCCCTCTCACACGCAATTTCTCGTAACACGCGATAATCGACGTTGAACTAAACAACCACTATGGCTGAACCTGTCGCACACGCCGAACTCACCCACCCGGGCACGCTGCTCCTGAAGGATTATCTGGAGCCGCTTGGGATTAGCCAGAACAAACTGGCGGAAGTGATGGGTGTACCCGCCGGCCGCATCAGCGAGATAGTGAATGGAAAACGTGCCATCTCCCCGGAAACCTCGATGCGCCTGGGGAGAGCACTGGGGATGTCGGACTGCTTCTGGTTTAATCTCCAGTCCGACTACGATTTCCGGATGGCCAAAAATCTGGCGGTAGAGATGGAGCAGATCAAACCGATCATACCCGTCGACAAAGGCTGACCCTGGGACCATTCTGGCACCCCGCTTGTAGGCGAATTCCCCGGCCCCACGCCATCCATAAGCCAGTATCCCGACGATGAAATCTCGCCTCGCCGCGCTCCTTCTCTTTGCCTTTGTGAGTCCTGCTCTCGCTCAGACCACCGTCGAGCGCGCCTTCCCGAATCTGTCGTTCGACCGCCCGGTCGACCTCCAGCACGCCGGCGACGGCTCCAACCGGCTCTTCGTCCTCGAACAACACCAGGGCCGCGTCCGAGTCTTCCAGGACGACCAGGCCGCCACCGAGGCCGGCGTGTTTCTGGACCTCAACGGGCGCGTCAATACCGGAAACGAAGAAGGCTTGCTCGGCATCGCCTTTCATCCGGACTACGAGACCAACGGCCACTTCTTCGTCTATTACTCGGCCTCCAACCCCCGCCGTTCGGTCGTCTCGCGGTGGACGGTTTCTTCTGATCCCGATTCCGCAGACGCCGCAAGCGAACTCGTCATCATCGAAATCCCCCAACCCTACAGCAACCACAACGGCGGGCAGATTCTCTTCGGGCCGGATGGCTACCTCTACATCGGACTCGGCGACGGTGGCGACGGTGGCGACCCGCAGGACTACGCCCAGAACCCGCGTTCCCTCCTCGGCTCCATCCTCCGGATCGATGTCGACACCTCGACGGAGGCCGAACGGTACCGGGTCCCCGCCGACAACCCTTTTGCCGGGCACGCCGAATTCAAACACGAGATCTTCGCGATCGGCGTCCGCAACCCCTGGCGGATGAGCTTCGACACCGTGACGGGCTGGCTGTGGGCCGGCGACGTAGGCCAGGGCCGATTGGAAGAAATCGACGTCATCGAAAAGGGGAAACACTACGGCTGGGATCTCAAGGAAGGCACGCTGGACCACGAGCCGGAGTCGATGGTGCCGGCCGACTCGCTCACGCCGCCCGTGTGGGAATACGGGCGCGACCTCGGGAATTCCGTTACGGGAGGCCATGTTTACCGCGGGTCCCGGAATCCCGAGCTGATGGGGCGGTATATCTTTGCCGACTTCGCTTCCCGCCGCATCTGGGCGCTGACGTACGACGGGACGGCGCCGGCGGTGGTCGACCCTCTTCTGACGGCCGACTTCAACATCCCCGCTTTTGGCGTCTCGGAGGCCGGCGAGTTCTACATCATCGGGTTCGACGGCCAGATCCACCGCTTCGTGGCCTCCGAAGGCACGGGCGTCGAGCCCGGCGAGCAGCCGGCGGGTTTCGCGCTGGAGGCCATCTACCCGAACCCGTTCACCGACCGGATGACGATCCCCTTCCGCATAGATGAGTCGGCCCGGGTGTCCCTCGCCGTCTACGACCTCCTGGGCCGCGACATACGATCGATCCTGGACGCCTCGCTCCCCGCCGGTACCCATTCGGCTGAGTGGGACGGCACCGATGCCGCCGGCCGGCGGGTGTCCGAGGGGGCGTATGTCGTCCGCCTGCGCGTGGATGGAGCCGCCGTGGAGAGTCGGGTGAGCATTCGGAGGTGACACGCGCTCTCAAGCCGCACGTGACTTTTGTTTCCAACCGATATGAGCTACGCCGCAAATCGCTCCACCTTAATGTTATCTTCCACGTGCGCCAGATCGTACGCGTTCTGAAGCCGCAACCACATTTCTGGCGTGCTACCGAACGCCATTGAAAGCCGAACCGCCATGTCGGGCGAGACGCCGTTTTTCCCATTAATCAAGCGCGACAACGTGTTGCGCGTAACCCCGAGGCCGCGAGCCACTTCTGATATGGATAAGCCGAGCGGCTTGATACAATCTTCGAGGAGGTACTCACCGGGATGCGGCGGATGCGTGCTAGTCATAGGTAACTCCCTTAATGGTAATCAACCAGGTCGATGTCGGTAATATCGGCGCCATCGAACCTAAAAACGAGCCTCCAGTTGCCGGAAACAGTCAGCGAGAAATACCCCTGATAGTCTCCCTTTAGCGGATGTATCCGCCAACCTGGAAAGTTAAGATCTGCAGGCAATCGCGCCAGGTCAAGCGCATGAAGCATGCGGCTCAGCCTGGATAACTGGTCTGGATTCAGGCGTCTTGCATCGCCTTTCCACCAGAACGCGCTAGGGTGTGTCGACAATCAACGAGGCAGGCGTCTTTCCGCCGATTTCGCGCAGCTCGTCGTTCCTTTTCTCGCGAGATGCGCTGCATCGCGCTCGAA
>JAWXAX010000050.1 GCA_034439735.1 Rhodothermales bacterium
CGGCGATGCCGGCAGCCCAGACTATCGTATACACGTCGCCCGTCTGGCCTGCCACGAGGAGCGCGGTGGCCTGTACGACGAAGAGCCCCGCGCTGCTCGCCAGATCCAGCCGCTGACGCTCCATGATGTCGAATACCCGCGTCAGCGCCGAGGCCACAGAGGCCAGAAAGAGCCACGGCGCGAGAATCTGAAGAAATACGCCGGCCTCTCGCCACGGGGGGCCGAACACGACCGTCATCAGCTCGGGCCCCGCCACTACCAGCGCCAGCGTTGGGAAGAGCCCCATTGCGACCAGTCGCCCATACACGCGCGCCGTCAACGCGGCCAGGGTGCCACGCCGGATCGCTTCCGCGCCATCCACAAAAAAGACCTGAGAAGCGGCCCCGCCCAGTACGCTCAACGGTACCGCCAGCACGGCAAAGGCACGGCCGAAATAACCCACGGCGGCGGGGTCGGCGTAATAGGCCAGGACCAAAAACGGAAGCCGGGTGACGAGGGCATTGAGCAATGAAGAAGGCATCGAAAATAGCGGAAAACGCCGAAAACGACGCATCACCGCCCCGATTTTCTTCCATTGAAGCGCCCCGGGCAGGGTCTGCCAGCCGTTGTTGAACGCCAGCCCCACCCACACCATGGCGCTTACGCCCTGGCCGGCAAAAAAACCTCCTATCAACCCGCCCACGCCGGCATCCTTCATACCGCCGGCGAGCCGGACGGCCGTCGTGGCCATCGCCTGTCCGATCTGTCCCTGCGACAGGCTTCCAAATCGCCGTTTCCGGGTCAGCCACACTTCCGCAATCTTCCCCAGCCGCGCGAGAAACAGGGCCGGCGCCAACCAGATCGCCCATCCATACAGTCCGGCCCCCAGCACGGCATCGCCAATCAGCAGAGCGAACAGGGCCACCACCAGGCTAACGACGATCATCAGGATCAAGGCCAGCCACGTGACATGTAACGCCTCCTCGTCGCGCTCGGGCAACATCATGGCATCCTCGTAGCGGAGGGAGGCTACGGGGATCAACAGACTGAAGATCGACAGAAATAGATCAAGGCTGCCAAAGGCCTCCGGGCTGTACAGCCGTGCGAGGACGGGCTGGGCCAGGTATGCAATCGCCATCGCGCCCGCGCTTCCCGAGAGCAAGGTGCCCACCGATGCCCCAAAACTTCCTTTCCTGTGGGTTCGGCTCATGGCGCGTCGCCGGCCAGCTGGTAGAGATGCCAGGGTGGCGAGACGTGTACGAGTCGTGGTGGATCCACGCCGGGAGCGACTGGATGGAGAAGAGAGTCGGCCCAGGGGGATGTTCTCACGGCGTACACGAACCCGTATCGCTCGGCCCGCACGGCCAGGTCGGCCGGCGTCAAGGCATCGTACGCGGCGTCGAGCCGCGTTGTCAGTGTCGTATCGGTCCGCTCGGGGAGGACTATCGGCGCCATATCGAGCAGGCGCTCGAACCAGATCGCGATGTCGGCGTCGCGGTACGGAAAGGCTTTGTGGTTGACGACGATCGCACGCTGCGCGCCGGTCCGGAAAGACGACAGCGATGGGGGCGTCGCGAAGACGGCATTCGCCGGCGTAAATGCGCGCACCCAGGCTTCCATGGCCGCGCTCGGCGAACTGCGCTGGCTGAGCGGATGGATACGCTGCGAAAGTACGTTGATGCCGGCCAGATGCAGGCAACCGACCCCGACCAACAACAAGCCCAGGGCGCTGGCCTGCCAAATCGACCCCTCCAGCATCCGCTGCACTGTCCGTGCGACACGCGCCGGCAATCGCCACGCCACGGCTGCTGCCCCCCCGGTGACCAGCAACAGCTTGGCCGGCACCGTCAACATGAATAACTGAAGTTTGGCGATGCCGAGCAGATGCAGACGCTCCGTGGCCACATAGGCGCCCATATCGATGAGGACGATGGCAGCGAGCACGACGATCACCTTGCGCAATCGGGCGGGATCGACAAATGGCCTCGCCAGAAACCATCCCCCCAGCCCCCCGATGGCCAGCAGGCCAAACCGGACAAGTGATCGCTCCGAGAAGGAGTCAAAAAGATAATGATGGGGTATCCGGAAACGAGCCATGATGTAATAAAGATCGACGTCCGGCATGGCTTCGGCGGCAAACTGCTGGTAAAACAATGGCCCTAGCGCCGGAGCTGCGACGAGGGCATAGACGCCGATGAAACGGGCGGTTGTCCCTATCGGACGCCCCGGTGAGAGCAGAGCGACGATCGCCCCGAGAAGCGCCAGGTGCAGCCCTACCAGCGCTTGCATCCAGGTAGCCACGCCCATCCACACGCTGGCTGCGACTCTCCGGTCCTCCATAGACGCCGCAAGGCCCTGTAGGCCGAGTGCCCAGGCAGCCATACTCGGTGCAAGCATGCTGTGCGCGAAGTCGTTGCCTCCCAGCGTCCACTGGGGTGTCGCCAGTAACAAAGCCGGCACCGCGATAAAACCGGCGAGCCGGCGTCCGCTGAGCCGCTCCGCAAGACGAAATAGGCCATACGCGATCCCGACCCATGACACGACGTAGAGGAAAAACACGGCCAGAGGCAGCGGCAGGACCAGCGCCAGGCCATGGAGCAAGAGCGTGAAATAGGTCCGGACGCTGAATGCGGCCTGTTGCGTCTGCACGAACCAGTCATTGCCCAGGAGCAACGGGTCCATCCGATGTAGCAAAGAAGGGAGAAACTCGTCCTGGTCGCTCATTCCGTAGCCATAGCCGAACCGCGTGAGGTAGAGCGCGAGACACAGCCCCAAAAACAGATAGGGCGGCGGCGGCGCATCCGGCATGGCCGGAGCGGGGAGGGGCGAGCCTTCAGAAGGAGAGGTGAGCGACACGAGGCGTTACCGGGACTTCACGAGGGCAAAGGCCTTCAGCATCGGATGCGCGATGCGTTCGGCGGTGAAATAGGGCGTTAAAACCCCGCCAAAACGTCGTTTGAACTCGGCTATCGTGGGTGTGTTGGCGCCGGCGAAGTCGAACGTGGTCACCCCTTCGTCGCGTAACAGCCCCAGCAGCTGCCCGAGCAACACGGTCATCGCCTCGCCCGGTATGCTGCCCGCCATCCAGTAATAGGCCGTGTCGCGGGCAAACAGCAGCCCGACGGCGGCTTCGACCTCCGAGGAGGAGGCTCGGCGCACGGTGAATATGCGGATGAATCCCATCCGTTGCAACTCCGCCACGGACCCAGCCAGCGCGCCCGGGTCGGCCGGGAAACGTCGGTTGTGCCGGGCATAACTGGCGCGACTCAGCGCGATCAGCGTTTCACCGGTGCCGGTTTCCTCGCGGAAGTCGAAGCCCTGTCGTACCGTACGGAAGTGACGCCGTATGGAGGCCGACCAGGTCGCCTCCGGATCCACGGCCGGCGTGAGCGTAATTCGATACGTGTAAAACACGGAGACTGTCCAGCCCCGCCACTGGAATGGCCTCATGTCGAGGACGGAGGGGGGGAGATGAAGCCTTACCTGGTCGAAATCGCGTTCGATGGCCTCCAGGAGCCGCTCCTCGATTGCCTCTCGCCCATGTACGGACGAGGACGTGCTGGGAGGTGATACCAGCCAGGGGGTGTACGAGGTGAACGCGGGTACGACGCCCAATCGGAACGGTCCGCGCCGCTTTTCGTGGATGATGGCGCCAGCAAGGGGTGTTTTGCCGGCTTCGCCGGCGAGGTAGATCCGAGGGCGGAGACGCAGCGCGCCGCCAAGAATCCTCGCCACCTCCACCAAAAACGCGGGATCTATTACAGACGACTTCGTCAGCAGCGCCGACCATCCTTCAGCGGGCGGAGCGTCGTCGGGCGATCCGCACACCACGGAAACGGTGGGGGAAGAGCCGGCGCTGGCGCTCATGGGATGGGGATCGAAGAGGCGGAAGGAGGAATGTCAGAGAATATACTGACTCAAATCCCGGTTTTCCGAAACGGCGCCGAGGCGATCCTGGACCCGCGCGGCATCGATTACGATCGACTTAAGCGATTCGTTGTCGGGGATGTCATACAGGATATCTTCGAGCAACGTCGTCAGGATCGTATGGAGCCGGCGTGCGCCGATATTCTCCACATCGCTGTTCACCTTGGCGGCGATCCGGGCGATTTCGCGTACGGCGTCGTCGTCAAACGAGATCTCCACGCCTTCGGCTTGCATCAGCGCCGCGTATTGCTTCAGCAGTGCGTTTTTAGGGAGCGTGAGGATGTCGTAGAAATCCTTTTCGGTAAGGTTGTTCAGCTCCACGCGGATCGGGAATCGGCCTTGAAGCTCGGGGATGAGGTCGCTCGGCTTGGCGATGTGGAAGGCGCCGCTCGCGATAAACAGGATGTGGTCGGTGCGTACCATCCCGTGTTTGGTCATCACGGTCGACCCTTCTACGATCGGGAGCAGATCTCGCTGGACGCCTTCGCGGGAGACATCCGGCCCGCCACGTCCCTCGCCGCCCCGCGCCGCTACCTTGTCGATTTCGTCGATGAACACGATCCCGCTCTGTTCGACGCGTTCGAGCGCCTCGCGGGTCACTTTGTCCATGTCCACCAGCTTCTGGGCCTCTTCCTGCGCGAGTAGCTGCCGCGCCTCGGAAATAGGCAGCCGGCGTTTCTTACGCTTCCCGCCTCCGAGGTTGCCGAACAACTCCTGCATGTTCATGCCCATCTCCTCGATGCCCATTGGGCCGAAGACCTGCATCATCGGGGTATGGTCCGAGGAAACTTCGATTTCGATCTCCCGGTCATCCAACTCACCCCGATTCAGCTTCTCCCGAAACTTCTGGCGGGTGCGATCACGCATTTCAGCGTCGCTGGGGGTCTCGCTCACCGCCTCCGAGGGGCGGACGACAAAGCCCGGACCCAGCGTCATCTCGCCCGAGGGACGGGACGCTGGAGGGATGAGGATGTCCAGGATGCGGTCTTCCGCCAGTTCGGCGGCCCGCTCCTGGACACCCTCCTTGTATTCGTCCCGCACGATCGAGATCGCCATGTCGGTGAGATCGCGGATCATGCTATCGACATCGCGCCCGACGTAACCGACCTCCGTGAACTTGGTCGCCTCTACCTTGATAAACGGCGCACCGGTCAGTTTCGCGAGCCGGCGGGCAATTTCGGTCTTACCCACACCTGTCGGCCCGATCATGATGATGTTATTCGGCATGATCTCGTCGCGGATGTCTTCCGGAGCATTCTTGCGACGCCACCGATTACGGAGAGCGATGGCGACGCTCTTTTTTGCTTCCGTCTGTCCGATAATATACTTATCGAGTTCCGCGACGATCTGGCGGGGGGTACGTTCTACGTGCATCATATACAGGCGGGAAACACGGCACGAGCCGGCTACCAACAGGAAGGTGCGGGAGGCTACTTGCTGCCCGTGCGGAAGTCGCCGTGTGCGTTGGGTTCGCGGGCGTCGTCGACGAAATCGTCTTCCGGCGCATCGAACTCCGGATCAGTGTATTCAAATTCCTCGTCGAACGCGTCGCCTTCGCTCGCAAATGCCTCACCGCCGTCATATTCCTCGCCGAACGGTTCCCGTTGGCTGAGGGCCTCCGCGATCTGGCGAACGTCCGGGTGGTCTCGGTCCACGATGAGTACCGTGTAGTCATACGGGAAGCCTCGACGTTTTTCGAGCCACACCGCGCCGGCCTCCTCCAGTTTATTGATGACCGACTTGGGATCTGGCTCGTCGCTATCCAGGGCTTCGGAGAGCTTGCGCAGTAACGGCGTGAGGTATACTTCTTCGTATTGCCCGAAAAACTCTTCGATAACCTCGAGCGTCCGGTAGGCGACGGCGTCGGTCACGGCATGGTGCGTGGCGTCGCGCAGCGGAGTGCTGGGCGCGCGTCGGGGGTGTCCACCGGATCGGGCGGCGCCTGGCGCCTGGCTTGGTGCACCCAATTGCCGGCGAGCCGCATCGCTGATGAGGTCCGCGGCGGCCAGAATCACGTCGGCATCCAGCCGGGCGAAGCGGTCCATATCCGGCTCGGGCTCAAACACGACCACCAGCGGCGAGCGTCCGTGCCGGGTGAGTTGCTGGACGAGGGGAAGCTGCACGCGGTTACCCGTGATCAGGACAAACGACTGAATATCCGGGCGGGTGTGGAGCAGTTCCATGGCGTCCACGCATAATTGCAACTCGGCGGCGCCGGCGTGCAGGTCGGTCGACACGTACCGGGGCTCCAGCCCTTTCCGGTAGAGGGCCTGCTGAATCGCCAGTCCCTGACCTTTCAACGTCGCAAAGTCCGCGTAAGCGGTAAAAAAGGCCGTCTGCGCGTAATCCTTGCCGTTTAAATAACGGAGCAATTCGTCCAAAATCTCCGAAATAAAGTCATGAGGGTCGATGGTTTCGTCAAGACGTTCGGAAAGCGTGGCGAAGAGGTTCTCGTAGTCGACCAGAATCGCTGCCAGGTTCCCCCGGCCGACGCGCGATTTTTCGTGTCGGTTGTGCATCATTTCAATAAGTAACGTCTAATAAATATTGATTTTATGATTCGACCGGACGCCAGCTGGCGTGAGAGTAGCGGGGGGCATCGGATGAATCCCGGTCGCACCGCATTGTGCAGTAAATTCCCTTGAGGTGATCTGCCCTACATATACTGTTGAAGCCGACGAAGGATTCGATTACTCCGGCCCGTCGGCCACGCCGTCGAGTTCCAGAATCGTCAGATGATGATTGGTGTAGATACAGATATCGGCCGCGATGGAGAGGCTCTGCTCGACGATCTGGCGCGCACTCAGGGGGAGATCATTCTGGATCAGTGCGCGCGCGGCGGCGAGGGCGAAGGGGCCGCCGGAGCCGATAGCGACGATGTCATCGTCGGGTTCGATGACGTCGCCCGTGCCGCTGATGAGCAAAAGGCGTTCCGGCGAGGCGACCGCGAGCAGGGCTTCCAGCCGGCGTAGGTACCGATCCGTCCGCCAATCCTTCGCCAGTTCGACGGCGGCGCGGGTGACGATGCCGCCGTACTTCTGTAATTTTTCTTCAAAGCGCTCGAACAGGGTAAACGCGTCGGCCGTGGAGCCGGCGAACCCGGCGAGGATTTTTCCACCGTGGAGCGCGCGCACTTTCTGCGCTTTATGTTTCATGATCGTCTGCCCCAGGGTCGCCTGACCGTCGGACCCCAACGCCACGCGTCCCTTGTACCGAACGCCCACCACGGTGGTCGCATGTATACCGCTCATTCCCATCCCAGGATTGATTAACAGATCGAATCAAACAGACGCCCTTACACGAATCGAGGGGGATTCGGTTCACGTCTTCTGGGGATGAATCCCGGGTGAACGCGGTCGCTCGTTCAGCGATTATACCGGGCAAGTAGTTGCACGACGGCGTCTTGCGTGCGCTGCACGGCGCCGGCGCGCACGGTGTGGTTGTTACTCATCAGAACGAACAAAAGCGGCGTCCCGGCGGCGCTGGTGACGTAACCGCTGAGGGCGCTTGCGCCGGTGAGGGTCCCTGTTTTGGCGCGCACGTTTCGCAGCGCCGGCCCCGTTCGGAGGCGGCGTTCCAGCGTGCCGTCGACTCCGGCTACAGGCAAAGAGGCCAAAAAGGCCTGACGCACGGCTGCATCGGGATGGCGCCACATGTACCGCAGCAGCGAGGCCGTCATTTCTGCCGTAACGAGGTTCATGCGCGAGAGGCCGGAGCCATCGACGAGCTGGATGCGGCTTGTGTCCACGCCGGCCCGGGCGTACGTGTACCGCGCGGCCTCGATCCCCATCTCGGTCGACGCCGGGTCCAGGTCGGGGTCGGGCTGCGGCCGCACCACCCCGAGTGTGCGCAGGACTTGTTCGGCATACAGATTCTGGCTCTCCTTGTTGATCACCTCGACGATGCGGGCGAGCGGGGGCGAGGTGTGGCTGAAGAGGCGCGAGGCGCTGGCATAGTTCGGCTTCAAGGACAAATCGTCTACATCCAGGATTTCGCCGCGAACGTCGATTCGGTTTGCTCGGAGGACGTCGCGCAGGACGTGCACGAAGTACAAGGTAGGGTTGGTCACGGCCAGGGCCGTCGTGTCGATGCGACCCGCCGGCAGCTCGGTGGCAATCCGGATGGCGTTTGTCGCGCGGGGCCGTTCGATCTCTTCGTCCTTGCGCGCGTCCGCCGGCACGATGACCGCCGCGTTATGGATATCCACGTACGGGGTGTTAAACGGCTCCCACCGGATCTCCGCGGGCCGGCCGGCGGCTCGGCCCGTCATGATGACGCTCACGGTGTTGTCGTTAAAACTGAGTCCGCTTATCTCGGCGCCGTAGTCGAATGGCTCGTCGTCCCAGCTCCACCCGGGCCCAAACGGGGTGTCGTCGAAGATGTCGTCGTCTCCGATGACGTCCCCCTGAATGGTGTGGATGCCCTGCTGGCGGAGCATCTCCGCCCAGTTCCGAAACACCTCGGTCATATCCCCCTTGTTGAACCGCCCCCCGATGACCGGGTCGCCGGAGCCGCGGACGATGAGGTTGCCGGTGATCACGCCGGCCTCGATGGTACCGTCGGTAAAGACGTCGGTGGTATAGGTAAAGTCGGGCCCGAGCTGCTCCAGAACGGCCGCCGTGGTAAAGAGCTTGGCGTTCGAAGCCGGCATCAGGCTGATCCGGGGGTGCCGCTGATACAGGGTCTCTCCACTCGCGAGGTCGATCACGATCGCCGCCCAGATCGCGTTTTCGTAGAGGGGCTGTTTCAGGTGTTCATCGATGGCGCGGCCCAGTTCCTGGGGCGATGTGGGTTCGGGTTGCGCCAGCGCCGGGGGGGTGACGGCCGCGAGCGCAAGAAAGGCGGCCAGGGAGAGCCGCGTGCGGAAGTGCATCATGAAGAAAGGCCTCTGGATTCGGAGTGCGTCATGTGTACCCACGGCTGGTACTCCATGGAGCCACTCAGTTCATCTGTTCAATCTCGACGCGTTCGGGGTCCGGCGTCTCGAGCACGACAAACGCATGATCCCCGGTGTCGATCGAGGACGCAGGACGGAGGTAGATGAGCAATTGGTTTTTACCGGGCTGTCGCTCGTAGGATTCAACGACCCCGATGGGGTAGCCGGCGGGGAATACATCGCTATAACCGCTCGAAACCACGAGGTCGCCCACTTCCACCTGCTCGGTCTTGATGACATGCTCCATCAACAACTGATCGCGCAGCGTGCCCTCCCAACGGACAATGCCCATCGCGTTGGAGGATTGAAGCTTCGCCGGCACCCGAAAGTCCATATTCAGATAGGACATGACGCGCGCATAATGTTCGCTTACGAGCTCTACTTTTCCGAGGATGCCCCGGTCGTCCACCACCCCCATCCCTACCGCCACTCCCTGCTCGCGCCCGATGTTGAGCGTCAGGAAATTTCGCTGTTTCGTGATCTCTTTTTCAACGATCCGGGCCGGCGCCAGACGGTGGAGCGTTTGTTGCTGAAACGTCAGCAGCAGACGAAGCCGCTCGTTCTCCTGTTGTGCCTCGCGCGATCGCGCGAGCTGGCTGCTCAGCTGGATGTTTTCCTGCTGCAACGCGTCATTCTCCTCGAGCGCTCGGACGTATCGACCCACCCAGCTCATGTTCGTTTCCACACGCGCCGTGATCTCCATGGAGGTGGCCCGCAGCGAACGCAGAATGGGAGTATTCTGCGTCAGCATGATCAACGCCGAAACGCCGAGCAGACCCACCAGGAGCACCCAGTCCCGTATGTGTGCCCATTGGCGGACGTTCATGGCTAGCTGAGCACTTTTTCGTACACATGCAGATTCTCGAGCACCTTGCCCGTTCCCCGCACCACGGCGGTCAGGGGATCCTCCGCTATGTAAACCGGAATTTCGGCCCGGTTCCGGATGAGGGTGTCGAGGCCTTTCAGTAGCGCCCCGCCGCCCGTCAGCATGATGCCGCGCTCCAGAATGTCCGACCCCAGTTCCGGCGGCGTCCGCTCCAGGCAGTGGAGGACGGCGGCGGCGATCTGCCCGATGGGCTCGTTGAGCGCCTCGCGGACGTCTTCGGACGAGATCGAACGGATCTTGGGAATCCCGCTCACGAGGTCCCGTCCTTTGACCGAAATCTCCAGCTCGGGGTCCAGCTCGACGGCGCTGCCGATCTCGCACTTGATGCGTTCGGCGGTTCGCAACCCGATGAGCAGGTTGTGGTTACGCTTGAAATACTGGAGGATCGTGTTGTCCAGCTCGTCGCCGGCGACGCGGATCGATTCGTCGATCACGATGCCCGAAAGCGCGATCACGGCGATCTCGGTCGTTCCGCCGCCGATGTCGACCACCATGTTGCCCACCGGCTCGTCGACATTCATACCGATCCCAATGGCGGCCGCCATGGGCTCCTTGATGAGATACACTTGTTTCGCGCCGGCGCGTTCGGCAGATTCGCGGACCGCACGTTCCTCGACGCCTGTGATCCCGCTGGGCACACACACCACCATCCGACGGATGGAGGTATACCAGTTGGTCTGCACCTTCCGGATCAGGCCGCGGATCATCTGTTCGGCCACCTCGAAGTCCGCAATGACGCCGTCTTTGAGGGGGCGGATGGTTTCGATCTGAGGATGAGTCCGCTCGTGCATCTGCTGGGCTTCGTAGCCGATCGCGATGGCCTGACGGGTGCTGCGGTCGACCGCTACGATGCTCGGTTCATTGAGTACGATGCCTTGCCCAGCGATATGGATCAGCGTATTCGCCGTCCCCAGATCGATGGCTACATCGTGCGAAAACTTGAAAAAGGGCATGAAGGTGAGGGAGATGGATGCTTGAACGGCTGACTGATCGACCGGGTGCGATCAGTGTCGGAAATGGCGCTGGCCCGTGAACACCATGGCGATGCCGTGTTCATCGGCGGCCGCGATAACCTCCTCGTCTCGTACCGATCCACCGGGCTGAATGGCGGCGCGGGCGCCGCTGGCGGCTGCTGCGAGCAGGCCGTCCGCGAAAGGGAAGAAAGCGTCGGATGCTACCACAGATTTCGCGAAATCAAGTTCCGATTTACGGCCTTTGAGCACGGCAATCTCTGAAGAATCGATGCGACTCATCTGGCCGGCGCCGATCCCGATCGTCATGCCGTCGCGGACATAGACGATGGCGTTGCTCTTTACGTGTTTGACGACGCGCCAGGCGAAAAGCAGGTCGCGCCACTCGGCGGCGTCCGGCTGGCGCTTCGTCACCACGCGGCAGTTGGCCTGGAGTTCGGCGAACGGAGGCAGCGCCGGGTCGCGATCTTGCACGAGTAGGCCACCCAACACGGATCGTACGTCGGGCCGCGCGTCGTCGCGGGCCGGGCGGAGGGACTCGATCAGCCGGCGGTTTTTCTTCTGCATCAGGAAGTCCAGCACGCCAGCTTCATACGCCGGCGCGATCACGATCTCGGTAAAAATCTGGTCGATGGCCTCCGCGGTCTCCCGGTCCAGGGGGCGGTTGACCACCACGATGCCGCCAAAGGGCGACTGTCGGTCCGTCGAGAACGCTTTCCCGTACGCCTCTACAAGATGGTCTGCCGTGGCCACGCCGCAGGGGTTGGTATGCTTGAGGATGGCGCACGTTGGGGCCTCGTCGCGAAATTCATCGATCAGTAGCAACGCCGCGCTGAGGTCGAGCATGTTGTTGTACGACAGCTCCTTCCCGTGCAGGGTCTTCACGAACGCGTCGATGGTGCCGTAGATGCCCGCCTGTTGGTGTGGATTCTCGCCGTAACGGAGCGTCTGGAAGCGCCGTTCGCGGAGGGTGATTTCCGACGGCATTGCGTCATCGGTCGGCGGCCCAGCGGCGAAATAGTCGGCAATGGCGCCATCGTACATACGGGTGTGGGCAAAGGCGGCGGCGGCGAGGCGGCGGCGGGTCGCCATCCCCAACTGCCCGTCCTCCCGCTCGAGCGCATCGGCGACAGAGGCGTAGTCCGCCGGCGAGGTGATCACCGCGACAAAGAAGTAGTTTTTGGCGGCGGCCCGGATCATCGCCGGGCCCCCTATGTCGATGTTCTCGATGGCCTGCGCATCGGTGATGCCGGGCGCGGAGACGGCCTGCCGGAACGGATACAGGTTGACGACGACGAGATCGATCGGGACGATGCCGTGTGCGTCAAGCTGCGCCAGGTCCTCGGGATCGTTCCTGCGGGCGAGCAGACCGCCATGGATCGCGGGATGGAGGGTCTTCACGCGCCCGTCGAGGATTTCCGGGAATCGTGTCACATCGGACACGTCGGTGACGGGCAGGCCGGCGGCTCGAAGGGCGGTCGCGGTCCCGCCCGTTGACAGCAACTGGACGCCCTGGGCATGCAACCGGGCGGCGAAGGGGACCAGGTCGGTCTTGTCGGAAACGGAAAGCAGAGCGCGGCGCACGGGGCGGCGGTCATCGGGCGCGGGCAGATCTTTTACGGCAATCATAGGGTAGATTCAAACAGCGTGAGCGGGAGGACGAGGGGCCTCATCTATAAAGACCCGCCGGCCTTCCAGACGCACGCGGCCGGCGGCAAACAGGGCGAGCGCTTCGGGAAAGAGGCGATGCTCGAGGGCCAACACACGCGCCGCAAGCACCTCCGGGGTATCGTCGGGCTTTACCGGAACAGGCTCCTGGAGCACCACCGGGCCCGTGTCGTAGGCTTCGTCAACCAGGTGCACCGTGGCGCCGGTCCACCGCACGCCGTACTCGATCGCCGCGCGGTGGATGCGCTGCCCGAACATCCCGGGCCCGCCAAATGCCGGGAGCAACGCGGGGTGAATATTGAGCATCCGACCATGGAAGGCGGCCACGAGCCCGGCGGGGATTTTTTTGAGATAACCGGCCAGAGCAATGAAGTCGACCCCATGTGTATTCAACACCCCCAGTAGGTCGGCCAGATACGCGGCTTCGTCGCGTCCGGTAGGATCGAGCACGATGGTGGGGACATCACGCAATCGTGCGCGCTCCAGCGCAAAGACACCGGCCTTATTGCTCAGGACGAGCGCGACCGTAGCCGGCAGCCGGCCGGCGTCGATCGCGTTAAATATAGCTTCCAGATTTGAGCCGCTTCCGGAAGCGAATACGGCTAACTGCATCGAGGTGTGCGTCGGTAGGGCATGACAAAAGCCGTGGGAATATAATCAGACCGGAGCGGAATCAGAAACGTCCACCACGCCTTCAAGCAGCGATAATCGGGCCGCCGTGTCGGATACCGTGAGCCGCGCGTGAATTCCGATCGGAACGGCAATTTTGTCGGAGAAATGACCATACCGCAGGCCTCGGGCGACGGGGTACGGGGCCCGGTCGAAGTAGGACGCCACGAGCGCGTCGAACAGGGGAGCATCCGTGTCGGGTTCTGGGAATCCGGTAAAACCACCCAGCACAAGCCCCCCAAGACGGTCCAGCCAGCCGGCTAAACGAAGTTGGGCCAAGAGGCCGTCGATCCGATACGCGGACTCGCCGACGTCTTCGAGAAACAGGATCGCGCCGGCGAGCGAAGGAAGGTAGGGGGTGCCCACGAGCCGGGCGATCAGGGAGAGGTTGCCGCCGAGCAATAGACCGTCCACCTCGCCCGAACGCACCGGAGATAGAGTAGCCCCATCGGGATCCAGGGTGGGCGATACGCCGCAAGCGAGCGACCAGAACTGCTGTTCGTAGGCTGGGGGCAGGGCCGGCCAGTCCACGCCGACCATCGGGCCGGAAATGCTGGGGACGCCGGCCTGACTGTACCAGGCGAGCTGCAGGGCAGTAATGTCACTGTAGCCGACAAGCAGCCGGGGCCGCTTACGGAGGGCTTCATAATCCACCCGGTCCAGAATCCGCAAGGTGCCGAACCCGCCGCGCGCACAGAACAACGCATCGATCGAAGGGTCATTCAGGCGATCGTTGAGTTCGCCCACCCGCTCCTCGTCCGTCCCGGCCAGGTAGCCGAAGGGCAGGCGCCTGGAGGGGCCCACGACATGATAGCCGCGCTCGGAGAGGAGTGCGCAACCCCGCTCCAGGTCTACGACGGACCGGGGAGGGCCGGCCGGGGTTACAACGGCAATCGTAGACACCCCCGGACGGAGCGACGGCGGTTTCAAGGAGCCTCGTCCCTACCCTTTCATCAGCCGACGCCGGCGGATGCTGCTCGGAAGCGTGGCCAGAATGCCCGTCAAGATCCCGAAGATGAAGGTGCTGATCATGATGACCGCTACCGTGCCTTCGATGGTATAGGGCCCCAGCTGGATATTGACCAGTCGCTGATTCTCAAAGCCAAAAAGCAACGTAATCAGCGCGAGGGCAAACGCGAGAATGGTTCGCATGGTGTTGTGCGAGGATGGAGTGTGGGTATCAGCTCGCCTTGGCGCGGTTTATACGATAGGCCCGCCAGCCGCTTGGAATGCTGGTGCCCATACCGACCAACATGCCGAGCCCGAAACAGGCAATGAGGATGATGCCGGAAGAGGCCGTGATTTCGAAGGGCCCCAACAGCAACTGAACGACACCGGGGTTCTGGATGGCCACAAAAACGGCCAGCCCGGCGAGTACCAGCGAAACGAGAACGTTCATGGAATTCCTGGCTTCAACGCGAGGGACGGTGGTGAAGTACTGTGGTGGAGTACGATGCTGAGGTATGGTGGTGAAGTACGATAGTTGATCACCGGGGATAGTCATCGAGCGAGCGTCATGGTCTTCGTCAACACTACGGGGCCGTCGCCCGTGCCGTCCGCTGGCGTCGCTTCGAGCGTGTAAATATACGCACCGCTCGCCAGAGAAGATGCAGAAAAAGCCACGCGGTGCGCGCCGGCGTCGAGGATCTCTTCGTTCACGAGCGTCGATACCAGGCGTCCGGCAACATCGAATACCACCAACCGCACCCGGCAAGCGGTGGGCAACGAGAAGCCGATCTCGGTGCCGTCGCCAAACGGATTCGGGTAATTCTGATCAAGAACGTACGTCGCCGCCGGATGGCTGTCAATCGTTTCGATCGCAACAGGGAGCAAGGACGACCCGATAAACACACCCCGGCCATGGGTGCCAATCGCCACGCGCCCGTCCGAAGCGCGCGCGGCAATCGATTGGACGATGGCCTTGCCAAGTACCTCGTCCGCCTCCTGCACCCAGACAGTCGCGGAGCCATTTAAGGTCTCGGTCGCATACACCCCGGTGCTCGCGCCGGCAAGATAGACCATGCCGGTATTCACCGGAAGGATGGCCGCGGCGCGAATCGAGGGCCCGGTGACCACGCCGGCGCCGCCCAGGTTGCCGTCCACTCCGGTGAATACCGCTCCGCCATCGGTGCTGTGGTAGAGGCTCTCGACGTTGTAATTCGAGACGACCACCAGCACCTCGTTGCCGTCCGCCGAGTTTACCGCGATCTCGTGGACATAGGCGCCGGAGGGTACATTCGGCATGGTGAGCGCGACCGCACCAGACGTCGCCGTCGTGGCATTGTCCAGCCGGTACACGAGTGGCGGTGCGTCCAAACTCGAGGCGGCGAAATAGAGGGTGGATCGCACGCCGGCGCCGGTGTCCCGCGCCGCCGAAGCCAGCGCGCTGATCACATAGCCGCCCGGGACGGTCAGGCTCGATAGCTGGAGCCAGTCTTCCAGGCTCGAGGCTTCTTCCCCGTATCGCCACAGCGTCCGGCCCGCGGGGTAATAGATGACGGCTTCATCCCGGGCGTCCACGGCGATCGGGTTGATGAACAGCTGGTCGGCGGCGTCTGGCGGGGTGAGTTCGCCGGTAAAAAATGGCGCGCCGGACCCGTCGAGCCCGTATTGGAGCAGCCGGCCCTGTTGCGACGACGCCAGCGCATAGTCGGTCCCCAGGTAAGAGTAGGCGCCGTCCCCGGATGAGAGGTCGTTCGACACGCCGGCGAGGGAGGTGGTCGGGTCGAATCGGAAAAAGGGGCTCCCGTTATCCTGCGTTCCGCCAAGGATGCGGTCGTCCCCGGCCTCCGGGGCGATGCTCACATGATAATACTGGGTGACGTGGTAGCCCTCGTTACGCCGGCTCCACACGATGCGTGTCCCCGAGGCGGCGATGTTTTCGGTGACGCTGATCCCCCCGTCGTGCCCGGTCCAGACCCGCGCCGGCGTGGCCGGGTCGAAAACGATCGCATGCTGATCGGCATGCTGGTTGGGGTACTGGGCGACACTGTTGTTGATATCATACCCGCCCACCCAGTTTTCGATGGGCGCCGCAGCCGGCGTGGCGAAGCCGTCGCGCGAGCGAAACAGGTTGATGCCGCCGATGAGCAGAAAGTCCTCGTCGTCTGGACCGGCGGCCATCGCCATGTTGTAGCTGAATTGTGTATTCATGATGCCCACCGGAGGCCCGTAGTCGGGCAGGTTGGTGGTGCGGTCCTCCGCGGTGCCGGCGGCAAGGTTCAACTTGTAGAACACGATCGTTTCGTCCTCAAAGGGATCACCCGTCGACTCGGACTCGCCTGTGTAGGTGAGCACGTACGCGACGTTCGGGTTGGAGGGTGGGATGACGACGATGGAGCGTTCGTGTTCTACTGGAAAGCCGGCCGGCGTGATGTTGGCCCAGGTCGCGCCGTTGTCGGTGGATCGGTAGATCCCGGATTGCTCCGTCGGGTTTTCCACAAAGCCCGTCGACAGGACGGCCACGAGCGCGCCATCCGACCCGATCGCGACATCGCTCCACATCGGCAGCAGGCCGAATGGCCCGAGGAGCGGTGCGAACGTTTGCCCCTCGTTGATCGAGCGCCAGATCCCGTAGCCATTTACGGCAAGGTACACAAAGCCGTTTGTCGGGCTGACGACAATCCGATGGACATAATCGTACTGAGAATCGAATATGTTTGGATTCTGGTCTGCCTTAAATGCCGCCAGCTGCCACGTGTCGCCGTTGTCTTCCGACACGTAGATCCCGTTGCCATAAATGAACGCCCGGCCACCGTTGTCACCGGCCGACCCCCGCAATTCGCCGCCGCCGGCGTACCACCGGTTCCTGTTGCCCGGCCGCGGGTCCTGGGCGATGGCGGTAATGTTCAGCATCTCCTCGGTGTCGCTCCGCAGCGTCCAGCTCACGCCGGCGTTGGTGGACTTCCACAGACCCCCGGTCACGCCGGCGGCCAGGATCGTATTCGAGTTCGCGACGTCCACGGCCAGCGCTCGTGTCCGGCCTCCGATGCCGGACGGCCCGGCCTCGTGCCACGAAAACAGGGCCATAACGCCGGACTTGGCCGGGACCTCCTCACGGCGGGGCAGGGTGCGCGCAAAGGCCACTTCGCGGGTGCGGATGGCGTCCGGGATGGACCCGGTCGCGGGGTCGCGAAGCATCTGATGGAAATACGCGTCGCGCGCGCGCTGCGTCAGGGCCTTTTCTGCCTTTCTGTCCGGCCGCTCTTGCCCGATTTCTGCAGGCTCTGTCGCCGGCTTATCCGCACCAAAGCGGATGTAAAGCGCCGTGAGGAGGAGTAGGAGCAGGAACAGACCGGGGCGGGAGATCGAGGTTATTTTCATGCGGGCGCGCCGGTGCTGGGGAACCGGGTGAAGGTGAACGGCAGATCGGCAGTGTCTGGTGAAGGGCCTCATGGGCGGACCCTTCGCCTGCGCCGTGCGCCCGGCAATTCCAATGCCATGCCAGCGGAAGCGCCGGCATATGTTCAGACCGATCGCCCCTTCCAGGAGACATTCCCTCTGAGATGCGCCAGCGCCGAGTCCACCTGTACTATCGACGCGATCACAAACGAAAGCGGAGCCAGCAGACTCACCCAGAGCGGCATTCCGCTTTTTCTGTCGCTCAGGAGCTTGCCGAGGTAGACCATCACAAGCGGACCCCAGCCGAAGAGTGGCGCCAGGGTGTACACTACCAAGAAGAGAGCAAACAGGGGTATAAACGGGATCAACGCGCCGCCCAGAAGCAGGTAGGCATTTTTGCGAAAGCCGGCCCAGGCTTCGCCAAGCGATCCATACATATGGACGGCGAGGGTGTCTCGGGCCTCCACCAGGGTCGGAATGACCCCCGCGCTTTTTAAGTAACGCCCCATCATCACATCTTCGAGCACTTCGCGGGCCACGGCCCGATGTGGCTCGTGCCGGTGATACAACGCGCCCGAAATCAGCCAGCACTGACCGTTCAACGCCCCCAGAGTGCGCGAAGGCAGCCGGCGCACCAACGGCCAGGGAAGGCCGGAGAGCATGGCGTACGGCAGCACACTGACCAGCAACAGGCCGCCGCCCCGGTACTGAGGAAGCACCGTAAGGACACCAGGCGCGGGCATGGCCTGATGGTGTTCAACGAGCCGGCCCAGGGCTCCAGGTTCGAGCAGTTCGGCGTCCGCGTCGAGGAATAGATACACCTCCCCGGTGGCCTGCCGGGTCGCCTGGTACAGCGCATACACCTTGCCGACCCATCCCTCTGGCGGACCCTCGCCGCGAAGGGCTTTCAACCGTGGCTCGGCCAGCTCGCGTAGCACGGCGGGCGTGCCATCTCCCGAACCGTCGTCGTACACGATGACTTCGAAGTGCGGGTAGGACTGCCTGAAGAGGCTTGGCAGCAGCCGGCGCAGGTTCACCTCCTCGTTGCGAGCCGGGATCATGATCGAAACAAAAGGGAGGGCGCCTGTCGGGCGTGTGCCGGCGGGGCCTTTCGAGCGAAGGTGAAGATAGCGGATGTTGCCGGCGAAGAGGCCTAGCATCACCAGATGGAAGATGACAATGAACAGGCTCATCGCAGGTACCGCTCGAACATCCTGCGGCTGAAACGTAGGTCCCAGGCCTCATCGGGGCTTTTTTGGCCATCGAACAACACCGTGGTATGCGCGGGTCGCTCGTTCCGCAGGCTGCTCCAGAGCCGCTCCAGCCGTTGATGTTCGTCGCCGGTCGAGTGGGCGTGAGGTTCGCCGGCGTGGATCAACGCCGTTGGAAGGGACTCCCCCCACCAGGTCACATGAAGGGCCACAGGTACCCAGAGGCAGGGAGGGAAGAGGCGATCGAACCGGGAAAACGCCTCGCTGCCGAAGGGGTGGATGCCTTCCTCGGGTGCATGGAGCCGGGCCTCAGGGAAGTATGCGAGGCCGGACATCGGGCGCCGGCGCATCCGGGTCACGGTCCGCCGAATGGTCGCTAGCCGCCGGGCGGGGTCGTCGGCAGGGAAAGGCATGGCGCCGCAGGCGGCGAACATCGGAAAACGGTCCCAGTCTTCCATCCAGACCGAAAAGGATCGGCCCAGGCCCCGATGCAGGGCGTACCACAGCAGATGGCCGTCGAAGAAATGATGGTGGTTGGCGTAGAGGACCACGGGCGTGTCCGCCGGCCACACCGGCGGCTCACCCACCCAACACACGCGCCGGAACGCAGAAGCCAGGCCACGTAGGACCAGGCGGGTCACCAGGAATCGCATCATGCCGTAAGGCGGGCCGGCGAGCGCCCCTGCAGGCGCCGTTTGCGCCGCTCGTAGGTATCAAAGAGGAGGAGCTGCACTTTTTTAGCCCGACTAGTATACGCCCGCTCGTTCAGATTATCGTAATCGCGGCGGCGGATTTCGTTCAGGATCTCGCGGTAGATGCGGGCGGCCGCCTCGATGCCCGGGCGGACGGAGCGGTTGAGCGCGGCGATGCCGGATCTGCCGCTCACGAAATACTCTTCGGCCATCTCCATCACGTACTCGATCAACTCCGGGTAACCCTCGGGCAGGGTTGTGGACGCAAGGTCAGCTCCCCGACAACCGAAACGAGCGAGCGTCGCACTTGGGATGTACACGCGGCCCAACGCACGAGCATCTTCGCCGACATCGCGCAGGATGTTGGTGATCTGCATGGCGATGCCCAGGTCTCGCGCCGGCGCCTCCAGCCGGGGCAGGTCGTCGCGCTCGTCGATCAGGAACGGCAACATCATGGAGCCGATGCTGCCGGCGACGAGGTTAGCATACCGGATCAGGTCGTCCTCCGTCTCGATATGGATGCCTCGCAGGTCCCACTCGGCGCCATCGATCAATTCGTACAGTGGCGGCGTATGGAGCGTGTACCGTTCATGGAGTTCGGCGAGACGACGCCAGATGAGTCCGGCGGCCGGCGGCCGGCCGGCGAGGGTGTCGTCGAGCGCCCGTCGCGCGGTGGCGAGTTCGCGTAACGCCGCATCCCGTGCCTGCCCGTTCGATGCGGTGTCGGCGATGTTGTCGATCGTGCGGCAGTAGAAATAC
>JAWXAX010000051.1 GCA_034439735.1 Rhodothermales bacterium
GCCGCGCGCGGCGAAATCTGGATGTCGTCGACGATGTTGTTGTAGTCCGCCCGAAGCGCAAGCGTGAGGTCGATCTTCGGGGACAGCTCGATCGAGGACTGCGCATAGGCGCCCATTTCGTTCACGTCGTCGTCGGTCTCGTTGCGGCCGAGGATGGTGCCTTTGGTGTCTGGCCGCGTCATCTCGATGTCTCCGCCCAGGATGAGACGCACGCGCTCGTTGGCGAAGTCGAGGTCGTACTGCGCCTGCGCGTTATACAGCGCGCCTTCGTCGACGACCGTTGTGCCCGTGCCGTAGACGAACGAGTCCCCGGCGTTGTTTTTGTTGACGTAGACCTGGGCGAAGAACCGGTCGGCCTGGAGCCGGAACTGGCCGTAGGTATAGGAAAAGCCATCCGCCTGCAGCGTTCCGATGCCGGAGAGCACGATGGCGTCGAGTTTCGAGTAGCCACCATTGGCGGTCAACGAGACCCTGTCGGATATCCGGTACTGGAGCAGGCCATTGACGTTCATCTTGTTGAAGTCGTAGTTCCGCTCGACCCCGTCGGCATCACCCGCCAGCTGGATGGCGTCGATCGTATCGTCCGGGCTGTATTCCCAGTCGTCGGCCTGCGAGTAGAAGCCGGTGAGCTTATAGCCCAGCCTGGAGCTGAGCACGCCAGCGTGGCGCACCTGCGCGCCGAACATGCCGCGTTCGCCGCCGGAGAGGGAGACCGTAGTACCCGGATAGCTGAAAGGGTCTTTGGTGATGTAGTGGATGACGCCTTCATCCACGCCGGCGCCATACAGCGCCGAACCCGGGCCGCGGACGACCTCAATACGCTCGACGTCGATGCTCATGTTCGGCATGATCGAGTGCAGGTTCACGCCCAGCGAGGCGACGGCCGCCTGCCGGTAATCCGTAAGCACGTACGCCGATCCCGAGAAGGCGTTGTTGAAGCCGCGGAGCACCACTTCGCTCCGGTCGACGCCGGTCTGGGCGACGTCGACACCGGTGACGTTGCGGAGCACGGAGACCGTCGAGCCGGTTACCTCCTGTTCGATCTCGCGCGCGTCGAGCACCGAAATGGAGGCTGGCGCGTCGAGCACTTTCTCGGCCCGGCGGGACGCAGTGATGACGATCGTGTTGAGGTCAAGTCCGCCCTGCGACAGGGTGGCGTTCAGGGAAACCGACTGGCCGGCGGCGATCGTCACCGGGGCCACGAATTCGTTATAGCCCACGAACCGGAACGTCACCGTATAGTCGCCCGGCTGGATATTGGAGATCGTGTATTGGCCGTCGATGTTGGCGGCCGCGCCGCCGACGAGGCCGGCCTGGCCCGGGCGATTCAGGATGACGTTGGCGCCGCCGAGCGCCTGGCCGTCGTTTGCATCGGTGACGACGCCCGAGAGCGAACCCGTTTGCTGCGCCTGACTGGTGGGGACGGTCAGGCCAAGGAGTACCAGGACGAGCCCGGCCGCGCGAAGGAAGGATTTCATACTATCTCTGGATGATGGGGATTGGATGCCGTTCTGCGCCGAAATCCGAGTACGCGTTCGGACCCCTGAGGGGCAGGCGGCGATCTGCCGGCCTTGGGCCGGCGATGTATGCGTTTGGTCTGACGCTAAAATAGGAAACGCCGCGGATAATCTTGCAACAGGAATCAGAAGCGCTTCCAATGCCGGCGTGATTCCACCTCTTTTCCTACACCAGTCCCGGGTTACCCCACTACAAAATCCCCACACGCGCCAGGATCTCGTCCACGCGGCGCAGATGGTAGTGGGCGTCGAAGGCGTCTTCGATCTCCTCGACCTTCAGA
The DNA here is from genome assembly GCA_034439735.1 of Rhodothermales bacterium. Classification (NCBI taxonomy): domain Bacteria; kingdom Pseudomonadati; phylum Rhodothermota; class Rhodothermia; order Rhodothermales; species Rhodothermales bacterium. The sequence goes on from JAWXAX010000051.1 coordinate 1,799, forward strand.
TGCTTCCGGATGCCTTCATCTGCGAGCACGATCTCTTTAAACGAGCGTTCTTCTTCCCAGGCCCGCATGGCCAGCGGCTGCACCATATCGTACGCCGACTCCCGGTCCATCCCTGTGTCGATCAGCTTGAGCAACACCCGTTGGCTGTTGTGTAGCCCAAACGTGCGCTCCATGTTGCGCGCCATATTTTTTTCGAACACCACCAGGTGTTCGATGATGTTCGCCATCCGGTGAAGGGCGTAGTGCAGCACGGTGGTGGCGTCCGGGATGATGACGCGCTCGACGGACGAATGCGAAATATCCCGCTCGTGCCACAGGGCGACGTTTTCGTAGGCGGCCACCATGTAGCCGCGCAAGAGCCGCGCGCAGCCGGTGACATTCTCCGAGCCTACCGGGTTACGCTTGTGCGGCATCGCCGACGACCCCTTCTGGCCTTTCCCGAAGGCTTCCTCCACTTCGCGAACCTCGCTTTTCTGCAGGCCCCGGATCTCAATGGCCATCTTTTCGAGGGTCGCCCCGATGAGGGCCAGCACGCCGAGGTAGTGGGCGTGGCGGTCCCGCTGCAGCACCTGGGTGGAGATGGGCGCCGGCTTCAACCCGAGCCGCTCGCACGTAATCCGCTCCACCTCCGGAGAAATGTGGGCAAAGGTCCCGACGGCGCCGGACACCTTTCCGACCCGCATGTCTTCCGCCGCCGCCTCGAACCGATCCCGATTGCGCTTCATCTCGGCATAATAGAGGGCCATCTTGAGCCCGAACGTCGTCGGCTCCGCATGCACGCCGTGCGTCCGCCCCATCATGAGCGTGTGTCGGTGTGCCTTCGCCTTCTCCCCCAGCACCTCGATCATCCAATCGATCCGCTCCCGTATCAAGACATTCACCTTGGCCAGTCGGTACGAGAGCGCGGTATCGACCACGTCGGACGATGTCATGCCGTAGTGCACCCACTTTTTCTCTTCACCGAGGGTCTCGCTTACGGCGCGCGTAAACGCGACTACATCGTGGCGCGTCACTTCTTCGATCTCGTGGATCCGGCGTACGGAGAACCGGGCATCGGCATACAGCCGATCCACGTCCGCCTGCGGAATGACGCCGATCTCGGACCACGCCGAACAGGCCGCCAGTTCGACATCCAACCAGGCCTGGAATTGCTGTTCTTCGCTCCAGAGCGTGCCCATCTCCGGGCGGGTATAACGGTCAATCATTGGAATGGTGGGTAATAGATGGCGGGTAGCCGCTCATAAACGGGGCACGCCGGATCATCCAACAACGATCCACCCGTCTACAGCGAGCTACGTTTATCGCGGAGGAATTTATTCAACAGCTCGCGGGCACGGAAGATATGCGCCTTCACCGTCCCGAGCGGCAGGTCGAGCTCCCGCGCGATCTCTTCATACGATTTTTCCTGTTGATGCCGCATGACGATGACTTTGTGGTATTTCTCGGGCAGGGCGTCGATGGCGTCCTGGATGAGCTGGCGTCGTTGGTCGGCCACGATGTGGCGGTCCGGGCGATAGGTGGCGTCGGGCAGCTCGAACTCTACCGCGCCGTCCTTTGTGTCCCGCGGCTTGTCGATCGAATAGGTCTTGAGCTTCCGCTTCCGCAGGTAGTCGATGGCGTGGTTCGTTGCAATCTTGTAGAGCCACGTCGAAAAGGCGTATTCGACGGAGTAGGAACCCAACGCGGAGAACGCCTTGATGAAGCTCTCCTGCACCAGGTCGTCCACTTCTTCGGGTTTACGAACCAGGCGCTGCACGTGCATGGTGAGCGCCTTGCTGTATTTCTGGACCAGAGCCTTGTACGCCGCCTCGTTGCCCTCCAGCGCCTGTTTGACCAGGGCGCGATCTTGCTCACTCGAATCCGATGGAGAAAGCGAACCTGCTGATTTCGACATATACCTGTACGGACTTACAGCGAACGCAGTCCTTTAGTCTTCTACCGCACGGGTATTCAGCCTGTGATACCCGACAACGCGATGCGATTCCGCGCGTAGCCAACCTACCGCGAAGGACGGACGCGCATATAAAGCAGGAGCAGAAGATAGAAATAAGATCGGTCCGGTTCCACCGTACACCCGGCGCTATTTATGGAAGCTCGGACGATCTGCCTACTCGGGCAGGAGGGCCACACGTTCGGAGACGCGCCCAATCCTTCCTTTCGACTCGGCCGGCGGCCGAGAGAGCGCATCGGCGATCCGGCCGGCCACCTGGTGCGCGGCGGTTGCGGCGGACGCGTCGAAGAGCCGACCCGGGTGTGCATACAGGGTGAGCAGGCCCTGCAGCCCGGCGTCAGTCACCAGCGGAACATCGAGGCACCAGGCGCCCACTTCGCCGGCGCTTTCCATCTGCATCTTGATGCGGCACAGCTCGCGGCCGCTGTGGCCGAACTGGGGATCGATTCGGTCGATCCGGATCGGATTGCCGGCGACGTTGGCGGCCACGGGCCGGCTATGTCCGGTCTCCGGGTCGATCATGGTCACTTTTGCCTCGAGGTAACGCACATCCCGGTACAGGGACTGCAACAATTCCTGGGCGTGTTCTTCGATCGGTCGGATGCTGTAAGCGGCCGCCACGAGGTTGACCGCATGTTGAAGCTGACGGGTCGACCGTGTCAATTCAGTATGCAGGGCCTCCACCTGGCTGCGCAACTCGACCGTTTCGGAGCGATCATCCAGCAGCCAGATGTAATGCGTCAGGGTATCCGCATCATCCCAGACGGGCACGATGGTGGCCGCGGCGGTAAAAGGCGTCGTATCTCGACGATAAAAAACAACCCGGGTGCTGGCCTGCTCCTGGCGTTCGATGGCGCCGGCGAGGGCATCAACCGCTGCCCGGGCGGTTCGGGCGCCGCGGAGGACGAGCATATTCGAGCCGAGCAGATCCACCTGTCTGTAACCGGTCATGCGCTCAAAAGCCGGGTTGCAGAAGATGATGGGTGCGCCGGCGGCGGCCATGTCGGTCACGGCCAGGGCCTGATTCATGCCGGCGATAGCGCGATCGCGGATGCGCAACTCCTCGAGCGCTTCGTGGCGCCGGCCCGTTTCTTCAAAGAGGCGAATGGCGTACGCCGGTGCGCCGTCGTCGTCGCGCACGAGGCTCACGGTGGTCCGCACGCGGCGTTCTTCGCCGGAGCGGTGGATGAGCCGGCTGTCGGCCTGATAGCTGTCGCGGCGGCCGGCGAGCAGGTCCGCGTAGAGGGCGGCGGCGTTGGCGCGTTCCTCCTCCGGTAGCAGGAGGTTAAAAGGCTTCCCGGTCAGTGCCTCGACACGCTGGGCCACGAGGTGACACAGTGCGTCGTTAGCTTCCAGGATGGTATCCGAGCTGTCCGTGACAAGCACGGCGGCGCCGGCGTCGTGGAAGAGGTCGATGACGAGCGCGGCGGCCGGCGGCGCATCACGGGTCGCCCCGGTGTCCGAACGAATCAGCGGAGCGATGAGTGCGGCGCAATCCTCCAGCACCCCGCGTGCGGGATCCTCGACATGGCGCTTGTGCACATCGATCAGGCTGAGCGCGCCCATAGCGTTACCGGCGGCATCGAGTATGGGCACGCCGGCGTAAAAGCCGATGCCCCGGGCGTAGCGGTCGGCCCAGTCCACCGCGCTGGCGACATCCTCGACGATCATAGGTGCCGCGTCGGTGACGACCCGGCTGCAGGGGAGATAGTCGAGGTCGGCATCGCGCGCGCTGAACCCGGTGGTCGCGAGGAAGTGGTGTCGGTCGTCTACGACATGCGAAACGAGGACGACCGGGACATCGAACACCTTCTGGACGAGGGCGACGATACGTTCGAGCGTGGCGGCGGACCGCGGATCGAGAGAAGGGGCGAAAGCGATGCCGGCAGGCGGCGCCGAAGGAGAAGCCATGGCCGATTGGCGGTTGATCCGAAAGGTTACGGCAACCGGTCAGGCCAACGATGTGCCAGGCTGGGCACAGGCAGGAAAAGGGGCGAACTGCGCAAAAAATAAAGGCGGGAGCACAACAAGCGGGACCGGGAGGACCGGCCGGGCGGACAATTATTCACCGGCAGCGTCAACGTCAGACCGCGAGCCGTCCACCGCAGATGTAAAAGTCATCCTGGCGCCAGGCGCAGTCGACATCGCTGAAGCCGGCACGTTCCATGGTCTTCATGAGGCGGTAGAGGCCGAGTGAGCCGATCTGGTCCGCCACGAAGAGGTGGCCACCCGGTGTGAGGGAGGCCGCGAGCCCCTGGAAGAGCAGTTCGTATCGGGTTTCGGCCTCAGCGCCCATGGAATCGTCGCCGATGAGGTCCGGAATGACCATCGAGGCGATGATGACATCGTACGGGCTTCCGGGGATCGGCTCGCCTTCGGCCGAGACGGTCGCCTCGAGCAGGGAGATGCCTTCGCGCACTTCGCTGATCTTCTCCCGGGCCAGTTCGAGCATTTCCGGGTCCTTATCCAGCACCGTCATGTGCACGGTGGGGTAGGCCATCAGGACGGACATGGCCGCGTTGCCCGTCCCGCAACCGAGGTCGCATACCGAAGTGGAGGAATCGAGGGGTGGAAGGGCCGCGATGAGCTCTTCCATAAGCGCGACGGCCAGGGGTAAACGACGTGCGAGGTTGACGTCGTACCACCGGCCATGCTTCCAGAACCCGCCTTTTTGCCGCAGATTCCGATTCCAATTCGGTGTAGTCATATCAGGCCGCTTGACTGCGTCCGTTGAATGAGCGCTTGTAGATCCCGTTTTTGTTTACGTGGCCGACGTAGCGTCCCAGAATCTTGACCTCCTCGAAGATGTCGGGCGAAATCTGGATGTCCTTATAGGCATCATTCGCCGCCACCAGCCGAAGCCCATCGGGCTCCTGATAGATTCTCTTGAGCGACGTCTCCCCGTTGTAGAGGACGGCTCCTATGCCGCCGTTCGGGATGTCGTCGTCGATGAGCAGCACGTAATCCCCGTCCAGGATGTCCACGCCGATCATAGACTGGCCTGATACCCGAATGGCAAAGATTCGATCCAGATTCGGGAAAAGAGTTTCCAGCGTAATCGTGCCCTGGTTGTCCTCAATAGCCTCCTGGAGCACGCCGGCCGTAATCGTACCCATGATGGGGATCCCGCGCATCGCCATATTCACCATGGGCATACCTGCCATACCCATACCCGGTAGTTGCAGCCCCGGTAGTTGCAACCCCGGTAGTTGCAACCCAGGCATCTGTAACCCCAGCATCGCGGCGCTGAAGGCGCTCGCCGGCTCCGCCGCAAACTGGTAGCCCTCATCCTCCCGAATCAGAAAGCCTTTTTTGTACAGGGCGTTCAGGTTCTGGGTGACGCTATTCGGTGATCGATAGTCAAATTGATCCACCATCTCGCGATAGGTCGGCCAGACGCCGTGCTCGCGGACGTAGTTCGACAAGAACTTTAAAAACGAATGCTGTTTGGCAGTGAGGTGTTTTCGGCTCATGGTAGTTCGTGGTGGGTAACCAACGCGTGCATGAATAATGTCACATATGTATACACACTTTCTGATAGATTTGCAAGTGGAAAATGTTCCTTTCCCGTGTTTTCATCCATCCCCTTCGCCTGTGTCTTATTCACCGCGTCGATTGAGGAGGGCGCCCATGATCTTCTCGCCGCGCGTCGGGTAGGCTTCCTCGACATGAAAGTGGAGGTAGGCATCCACGAGTGCGCCCACTTCCTTTCGGATGTGTTCGGCCATGGTCATACGCAGGACGGCTTCGACCGGCGCGTGGACAAGGATGGCGAACGCGCGCAGGGCCGGCCGTGATGCGAATCGGCCACCGCGTCCCTCCACCCGGCCTTCGATCACATCGCCGCTCTCCAGAATCAGCGAGCCGCCCTGCTCCGTGAGCGCCTCGACCTGTTCGCGGGAAACCGCGGGTTGAAAACCGAGATGGCCGGCGAGTTGGAGCTGGAAAAACAGCAGCAGGTTCTCAGGCCGCTCTTCGGCGGCGTCCAGCAGCGAGAGGGTCTCCACCACCAGTTGAAACAGGGCGGGATGGGGCTCGTCGGGCTGGCTGAGGGCATGGACAAACTCGATGATCCGGAGCCCGATGGCCATCCGATCGAGGTGCCGGGTGAGTTGAAGGAATGGGCGGACGTGCGCCACCTCTTTCAGGGTGTGAAGCTCCCGTCCCGGACTGTGATACAACACGGCTTCGACGTACGCCATTGGTTGTAACGCACTTCCGAACGGGCTTTTGGCTGCGCGCGCCCCCCTGGCGATAACGGACACCTTCCCCAGTTCCCGTGTGAAAAGCGTGACGATCTGGCTCGTCTCCCGGTAATCCAGGTGGCGCAGGACAATCGCTTCCGTGCGAAGTATTCGGGGTACCATACGGGCGTGATGGTAAAAAACGAGCGGGAATGAGGGTATACGGGGGGGCGCTACAACGTCTAGTATAGTAAGTGACGAGACGCGTTACCAGGTTGCGCGTAACGCGTTCGGCCTGAAAGCGACGGTCAGTTGCCGAATAACGTAGGCGAGAACCACACACATCTAACGAAAAAACGTGTAACGCGAAACGTCACCTACTAGAGCACATCCTAAAACCTCATCACATGGGCTGGCAGCGCCACTACTATCGCCTCCAACAACGGCTCGCCCTCACCCGGCGTGAGACGCACTCGCTTGCCCTTGTCCTGCTCTTTCTGGCCGGCGGCCTGGCTATCCGTCACCTCCGTTATCACCTCCTCCCCTACGATCCTGCCTATTACGCCGAGATCGACCGCCTCGCGGCGGCGCAGCCTGCCACAGCCGCGGATACGTCCATGACACCCCGCCCTGCCCCGTATACAACCGTCCTGGACTCGACCCGGCCCGTTGCCGCCGACCCGCCCGCCGAGCGCCCTTCGAGCGGCAACCAGGTGCCCTTCCACACCGTGCGCATCAACAGCGCCACGGCCGCCGAGCTCGAGCGGCTCCCACGCATCGGGCCCAAAACGGCCGAACGCATCGTGGCGTTCAGGGATACTAACGGGCCGTTTCGACGCCCGGAAGACCTGATGCTGATACGCGGCATCGGCGAGAAGACGTTCGAGGGGCTGCGGGCGTATGTCGTCGTCGACTAGGTGCGTGCCCGGAAATCCGGCCGGATTTCCAGGCACGTGTTCCAGGTTCAAGGTTTAAGAGGGCTTCGTAGCTCACGGACCGGGGTCCCGCTTGGCCTCCGCGGCGTCC
>JAWXAX010000052.1 GCA_034439735.1 Rhodothermales bacterium
CAGCGTCTTCTCCTCGCCGCCGATCCAGCGCTGGACGACCTCGACGGCCACTTTGTCGCCCTCCGATGGGATGCCTCGGAGCCCGCCGGCGCCATCTCCGCCTTCACCGACGCCCTCGGGCTCCGCACCCTCTACCGCGCGGCCGTGGGCTCGACGCTCTACCTCGCCACGCGCCTGGACACTATGGCGGCGCTGACCGACCGCCGCGCGCTCGATGACGCCGCGTTCGGCGCCCACTGGTTGCTCGTGAATCAGCTCTCCCAACACGCCTTGCTGGCCGGCGTCGAACGCCTCGGAGCCGGCGGGACCCTGCGCTGGAAGGCCGGCGCCCTTTCCGTCACCGATCGCCCCTGGTCGCCGCCGGATTCACCGCCCGATCCAACGGCCTTCGAGAAACGACTGACGGCGCTGGTCCTCCCGGAAGACCCTCCCGGTCGCACCCTCTCGCTCGGACTTTCGGGTGGCCTGGACTCCCGCCTGCTGCTCGCCCTGCGCACCCGCCGGCGTCCCGTGCACGTGCACACCTTCGGCGATGCGGACCACCGCGACGCCGCGATGGCGCGGCGGCTCGCCGGCGCGTTATCGACCCCGATCGATGTCATCGCTCCCCCTTTCCCAGACCCCGACACGTGCACGCGCCTCTTGCGTGACCACATGGCGTCCACCCACGCGGTTTCACCGGCGTCGTCCGTGCTGGGGTTGCAGTCGTTCGGAATCCTGCACGACCGGGGACGCTGGATGATCGATGGCGGCTTTGGGGAGGTCGCGCGCCAGCAATACCTCAACCGGTTGCGTCTGCGCGGGCGGGACGCGGTGTCCCGGCGGGACCCGGACCGGATCGCCCCCTTCCTGCGACTCCATCGGGTGGATGTGTTTTCGGAGGAGCTGCGCGTGCGGCTGCGTGCGGGCGTTCGCCGCGAAATCGACGCCGCGACACAGGCACTGCCGCCGGCCCTGTGCATCGACGACGCCATAGACCTGCTCGCTATCCGGGCGCGGTTGCCCAACTTCTTCGGCTACGAACAGAACCGGCTGGACGGACACATCCTGAACTACATGCCGTTCGCGCAGCCGTCACTGCTTCGTGCGTTGTTTGCCACGCCCATCGAGCGCCGCCGGCACGGGAGGCTGTTCCGAGAATTGATTCGAACGCATCAACCGGTGCTGGCTCAATTTCCCCTCATCAAGGGAGCGCACAGCTACCCGTTTGCGCTCCCACCACTGCCGGCGTATCTGTGGACGGAAATGGGCCGGTGGCTGCGGCCCGAGACGTCTGCATCCATCCGTACGCGCGTGCTCCGCCACCTGGAAACGGTGATACGGGAGCGCGTCCGGACCCAGGAAGTTCGGGAGGATGGGCGCTATGACTATTCGGCTCTTCTGGAACTGATCGACGGCTATTACGAGGGCCGGCACGCCCGAGCCGCCGAACTTGACTGGTGGCTGGCGCTCGACGCGTGGTGGCAGAGCCTGCGGGCGGGCTGACGAAGGGTCAGGCGCGGGAGCGTTTGCGTGTCGCGGGCAGGGCGTCCTCTGCGGGAAGGGGGTCGTCCGCCGGCAGATCCAGGCGGCCGGCGTTTAGCCTGGGCGTCTTTTGTGGAGGGATCTCCAGGCGCTCTTCGATGGCCTCGAGACGTTCGGACAGCTTGGTGGTACCCTGTCGGACCGCTTTTTCGAGGAGCCGCTCCAGTTCACTCGCCGTCATCGAATCGGCCGCGCTCCCGCTAGGAAGTGTGCCCTGGCGCATCTTCATGAACTCCAGCACCATCTTCACGATTCCCGAAAACGTCCCGGCAAGGATGGAAACCACGATGATGATAAAAATTTCCTCGGGCATGGGCGTACGGGAAACGGATTCAGGTGACCGAGCGGCGACCGCGGCTGGAGGCCAGTGTGCCGGCGAGGTCCTGCGGCTGCTCGGGCTCGTCGAGCAACAGCGTTTGAGCCGGGGATGGGAGGCGGGGCGCCGGCGTCGTGAGGCGTCGCTCGAGGCTTTCGATTCGGGCAAGTAACGGCGCGTTGGCCTCTTCGCTTACCCTCATGAGCATTTGCTCCAGCTCACCCGACGTGAGGCTCGCGCCGGAAGGCGTCGTAGCGCTCGAACGGCTGCTGACGTGCGCCATCCAGACCTTGAGCAGCCGGGTGATGATGAAGGTGCTCGCGGAGATGGCGATGACGGACAGGATAAGAATCTCTTCAGGCATAGATCTATACGGTTTGAAGCCTGCCTCAGGCCGAGTGCGGCGATGCAGGTGGCAGGGTGCGGCGGACTACGAGTTCTTCCTCCAACTCGTCGATCCGCTGGCGAAGCGGCTGGTTGGCGTGTTCGACCGCCTGTTCAATGAGCTGGCGCAGTTCACTCGTCGTGAGGCTATCCCCCGAGGCACTGCCGGCCGGCAACTCGGGTCGCTGCCGGTTCGATAGCTTCCAACGGGCGTGATCGATGCTCATCTTGGTCATGGCGAGCAACGTGCCGAATACGATGGCGACGATAAAGACGGGTTCCATGTAACGAGACGAACGCGAAGTGATGAAGGGGGGTTGGTTATCGAGGGCCGGCCTCAGCGGGCGCGGAGCCGGGGACGAGGCGCCGGTTGCTCCTCCTCGTCTTCCTGCTCGCTGAACGAATCGAGAAGCCGCGGAGAGGGCCGTTCAAACGCCTCGGCCGTTTCAGGCGATATCCGGTCCAGGCGTTCCCAGAGGGGCTCGACGGCCTCGTCCACCGCCTGCTGGATGAGTCGCTTGAGTTCACTCTCCGTCAGGGTATTGCCCGAGGACTGGCCGTTCTTGATGCGCAGTTTTTCTTGCTCGTGATCCATGGCCCATTTCACAATGAAGCCCACGAACCCAAAGATGATAAGGAGGATCGGGATGGCAGCCATGCGACAGCGATTCAGGCAAAGGTTAAAAATAGGCTACATGGCGATGTCCAAAATGGTACATCTACGGTAGTATACGGTCCGGGTTACGCAATCTCCACGGAGCGACGGGGAAGCGCCCAAACTTTTCTTATTCTGATCCCGAAACCGATCCGCATGTTTCGGAGATGGGGCACCATTCGTACCTTCCAGCAACTTGCGGGCGGTTCCCGCTTTTAAGGAACCAGTTCCGGCCGGATCGTTGCTGGCGCTTCGGCCTTTTGCCAACGCATCAAATCACGTTTATATAGATCACCCATCGCATGAAGCGAAGCCGTTACGTTGCGTGTATCGCCCTGCTGTTTCTCCTTGTTGCCGTTCTGGCGAATCGGACGGCCCTGGCGCAGGGCACCATTCAGACCCGGTTCGGCATCGGCTTGAACATGGCCATGAGCGTGGACAAGGGGTTTGGACTCGGGTTCCGTGGACGCGTCTCCTCTCCGATCAACAGTGATTTCTCCCTGGCGATCGGGATGGGGTTCACGGGTTTCGTGCTTCGGGGACGGGATGACGCGTCGTTCGTGTTTGATCCCCAGCTCTCGGGGATCATCAACCTCCCATCGACCGCATCCGACGCCGAGATTTACCTCCTCGCCGGGCTCGGCGCCTACGTGCCTCTCTCCCAGAACAGCAATAGCAACGAGAGTGGACCCAGCATCCATTTCGGGATCGGGCGCGTGCAGCTGTTGCAGGAGTCGTCGTTTTTCTATGAGATCAACCCGGCGGTCGTCGTCGGCGCCACGGCGGTACAGTTTATTCTTCCGTTCCGTGTGGGTCTCATTTTCGGCAACTGAACGCGACGGACTTCAGATTCTCCGAAGGATAGCCTGAAGCCGTTCGTGGTCATCCCGATAAAGCCGGCTCAGCACCCGCCCGGCCCGTACGAGCATGGCATGACGATCCATGGGTGGACGCGCAGCGTGGAGGGCGCGCAGGACGGCGGCGATCAGGTCTTCTGCCGGCACGGCCGCGTCGATTCGGGCGGAAAGCGTGCGTAGAAAGTCGAAGGGCGCTCCGATCTGCTGAAGGGTTTCCCGCGACACCGCGTGGACGAAGGCATGGATTGCCGGTGGAAACGGCGGCAGCGTCTGGCGAACCGTGCCGGCGACATCCACATGAGCCACGAGTTGGACGTCGATCGTCGTCCGCAGCAACTCCAACACCTGCGGCATTTCACGCTGGAGCGACTCGGCGTCTCGCCCGAGCGCCACCGCCCGGCGGTTCGGCGCCACGCTTCCGCGCTCCAGATACCCTACCACCCCCAGCGTCACGCCGCCATCGCTCCCCATCGCGGCGACCCAGGCGCCCAGGGCCGGCGCTTCCGCGTCGCGGATGACCTCGGCGGTATAGGCCCCCGTGCTGGCGGCAATCACTTCGGCGAGGCGGGGGGTGTCGAACGTATTGGGCATATCAGCAAATTAATTATACCAGCGGCTGTTGTTTGGACGCGCGTTTCATGGAGCCGGCGGAAACGTGGCCGGCGCGCGCCATCATCCCATCCAGCATCTCATAAAACAGCGCCCTGTCGGCGGTACGGACGACCGCCTGCTCGTGGGCTTCGGACAGGATCATCGGGTACCCCCGCCCCTTCCGACACTCGTCCAGCAACACACTATGCACCAGCGCGACGGTTTCCGGCTGCCGCGCCACCCAGTACGGAAGCTCGACCCGGGCGATCTCTGGCGCGCCGGCGGGCGTTTCGGTCTTCATGTAGAAGAAATGGATCTGGTCGTCGATCGGGTATTCGCGCTGGATATGGGATTGAGAACCAAACAGCGCCGAGCGTTGGCCGGGGGCGAGATGGCGGGCGAAGATCCACTGATCCAGCAGCCCGTCCAGCTGACGCGCGTCCGGGGCCTGTTCGAAGGCCTCCATATAGATGCCGAGCGTGTGGGCGATTTCCGTGTTGGCGGGGAAGCTGATGTACGAGCAGATGGGGATGCCGGCCTCGCGAAACCCCGCCAGTGTATCCGTGAAGCCGGCGATGAGGCGTTGTTCGAGGGCGCGGTTCCGCAGACCACGCAGCATCCAGCGGATGAGCGTGCCGTCCGACACCGCCAGGATCGGCCGGCCGGCCACCTGCGCCTCGCGCGCGGCATCAAGCAATTCAGTGAGTTCGAGTTCGTCCCGCAGGGCAGAAACCACATCCTCGCTCGCCGTCTCGTACCCGTCGCCGGCGAGGTCCGCCACCTCCCGCGCGCGGAACTTGACGTGGGGGTGGGACGCCATCACCGGCGGCTCGAGCGTGCCGTAGTGAAACACGATCCGGCTAACGTTGAGCAGAAAACAGGTCGGCTCCTGGTGGCGATCCGGGTAGATTTGTGATCCGTCCGTCGCCGCGACGGTGACGGCGGGCGGACGCGGGTCGGGGGCGATGGCGGCCGCTGGGTCTCCGGTGAGATGGACGAGCAGCCGGCCGGGCGGCTGGCGGTCGACCACGCCGGCGAGCGCCTCCCAATCCGCCGAGCTCGCGTACAGCACCCCCATGGCGCGCGTCATCCGGGAGACTCGCGCCTCTTCCTCTTCCACCTGAAACCGGTGGTACTCCTGCAGTTGCTCCTGCACGGCCAGCAGATCGAGCATAGGGCTTCCTGTACGTCGGGTAACCAATTTCGGACTCAAAGGTATGACGCGGGGCGCACTCTTGCGCGATCCGTTGCACGCACCCCTTCATGGCCGGCATTTATCTCCATATCCCCCGTTTATCCATCACCGCCGCCGCGCGCGTCGCCCGGCCGGAACGCGGTCCCGTGACCCGTCTCGTCCAGGCCATCACCAACGAGCTGGCCTATTACGGCGAGGCCCTCGCGAAAAACGAAACCATCGAGGCCCTGTATCTTGCCGGCCACCCGGGCGACCTGCTGGATGATGAACTCGGCGCCGTTGTCGAGGCCGTCATCGCGCATTACGACACTGCCGCGATGACCGAATGCACACTCGATGCCGACCCCGAGACGCTCGAACGCGATACGCTGCGCACCTACGAAGCGCTGGGCATCAACCGGCTCCACCTGAAGGTCGGCTCCTTTTTCCGGGACGACCGGACGATGCTCGGGTTGCCGGCCGATGGCGAGCGCGTCCTCCAGGGCATCGAACGCGCCCGGGCGGCCGGCTTCGAGGCCCTGTCTGTCGAGTTTGCATTCGGGATGCCGGATCAGCCCGAGGAATACTGGATGGCCAACCTCCAGCGTGCGCTGACGTTGACGATCCCCCATCTGGTATTCGCCACGCCGGAGGCGGCTGTGGCGGACGATGCCCCGCCGGCGCAGTGGGCCCGCAACCTGAATCTTCCCTTCGCCGACCCCGAGTGGACCTACCGGTACGACACCGGCGCCCGATATCTTCGCGACAATGGATACGAACCGTATCTGCTGACGAGTTTTACCCGGGGCGAGGCCCACAGCCAGTTTCACCAGCTGGTGGCCAACCACGGCCACGTGCTGGGCATCGGGCCGGGGGCGCATTCGTTCTGGTGGCACGGGACGTCGTACACCCGCGCGCACCGATGGGACAATGTGCGTGAGTTTCGGCGGTATACCGATCTGCTCCTGCAGCGGCAACTGCCCGTGAACACCCGCACGACCGTCGACCTGGACACCCTCGGGGAGGAGTTTCTGCTCTTCCAGCTCAGCACCTCCGCCGGCGTTAACTTGCGCCGGCTGGAAACGCAGTACGGGGTCGATGTGTTGACGGAACGGTTGGAGGCCCTCGCCCGCCTCGAAGCCGGCGGCCTCATCGAGCCGATTCGCAACCAGAACCTGCGCCTGACATTGCTCGGTAGAACCCATTGGACCGAAGTGACCGACGCCCTCCTCGCCTGACCCTGTGTTTGTATCCATGACGTCCATCCACCTGAAACGCCGGTTCTTCCTCATCAGCATGATGGCCTTCGGCCTGTTCGCCGGCTGCGGTGGCAGCGACGAACCCGTGATCCAGACCGACATCCCCTTCCGCGCCGACGGGATCCTGGAGGTCTTGCGCCCCGACGGCGGGGTGATCACCACCCTGGTCATCGAGATCGCCGAGGGCGACTCCGCCCGGGCGCGCGGGCTGATGCAGCGCCGGTCGTTGCCGGCGAAGGGGGGGATGTTATTCCTGAGTAATGAAGAGAAAATCCAGTCGTTCTGGATGAAGAATACGCCGCTGCCCCTCGACCTTGTGTTTATCGGGGCGGATTCGTCGGTCGTCAATATCGTCGAGCGCACGTTGCCGTTTTCCGAAAGCACGATTGTATCGACCGCGCCGGCCCAGTACGTGCTCGAGGTGCGCGCCGGCTTCACCGCCCGCAACGGCATCGACAGCACGGCATCCGTGCGCTGGCGGCGCGTCCCTCCCGATCAACGTTAGGGTGTGTCGACAATCAACGAGGCAGGCGTCTTTCCGCCGATTTCGCGCTCTTCCATGCCGAATGTCAACACACCCTAAAGCCCGACACCCGATGAAGCTCTTTTCTTTTGCCGGCCTGCTCCTCCTCGTCGTCGCGTTGGCCGCTGGCTGCGCCCCTTCGGACACCCCGCCCGCCGAGGCGCCGGCGGCGGCCTCCATCCCGTTCCGGAACGACGGTACGGTGAGGTTCACCCGGGGCGAGGAAGAACTGCTCACCATCGCGATTGAAATCGCGGACACCGACTCCGCCATCGTTCGCGGCCTGATGCAGCGCATCTCCCTGCCCGATCTATCCGGGATGTTATTCCTGATGCCGTCCGAAGAACCCCAGAGCTTCTGGATGGCGAACACGCCCCTCGCGCTGGATCTATTTTTCGCCAACACGACCGGTGAGATCGTTTCCATCGCCCGCTACACCCGTCCCCTTTCGCCCGAGCCCGTCCTCTCGAATCTCCCCGCCCGGTTCGTGCTGGAAACGCCGGCCGGATTCGCGGACAGCCATGGGATCATCGAGGGGGATCGAATTGAGTGGGAGCGCCGGGATTGAAGCGATGCGGTACATGCGTGCGCAGCGAAATTGATGCGTTCATTGCTCTCAAGGGCCACTTGAGACGCTCAACTTCTTCTCCTCACAGGCGCCGGAAGCCAAGGGCAGCACGGCCGAGATCCAGAGACTCTTTGCGAAGATGCGAAACCGTCCTCGCCCTGGTTCTCTCTCGAATCCCGCCCGTGCCGCCAATTGGACTACCCGTATCGCGGGGGGTTATTTGATCAGCCCACAGTTCATACACACCTGGAACATGACGCCCTGATCAAGCTTGCCCGCCGTATCGACATATTCCAGAAACGGATTGATTCGGAGCCGGCTCGTCCGTGTGATCGGGATGGATAACGAACCGAGGAGCGTACCGCCGATTGGATGACTTCCGTCGGACAACGACCGGTCTTCGAAACGCCACACGTTGGTGACGCCGAAGCGCAGGAAGGCATGCGCGAACAGCTCTACGCTGTTCAGCACATTAAACACGGCAAATGTGTTCTGCTCGGGCACGTTTGGGTTATTAAAGCCCATATTGACCTGGTTGACGAGCTTCCAGGACTCGCGCCCCTTTACGATCCAATTCGCTCCGATACGCCCAACAAAAGGCATCGCGCCCGTGAACCGATGGAGCCGACCGATCGCCGCAAACACGCCAAATTCGTTGCGGTAAAACGTCGGCGTCCCTACGTGAGCCGTGCCCAGCCAGCTTCCTCGGTACTTGATGGCGTGGTCGACGGTCAAGTCCTGCCCTTCCGCCATGTTGCCGCTGAGCAGCGGCCCCGACAGGAAGCCGCCAGCCGTCGCCGCCACTTCGATGTCGAGTAAAGGCGAGAGGCCGGTCCGCAGCATGATCCCCGTATCCGTTCCAAGCCCGATATCGGTCCCGGACTGGTTTGGCAGGAAGCTCATATTGCCATCGATACGCGGGTTATGGCCGAAGGGGATCGACTGGTGACCGACACGGAATTGCGTCCGGTCCCATTTCGTGCTGAAATTCACCCACGTGTTATCCAGCCGCAACGACAGTCCCACATCCTGCCAGTTTTCATTCGAAATGGGGCTCGCCTGGACGAAGAACTTGGCATTCCACGCGTTTGGCATGATATGCCGTGTGTAGCCGGTCTGAATGCGCCGTTCCATTCGACTAAAGAGTTCGAAGGAGACCTGGGTTGCAGGGCCGCGGCTCGAAAATCCCCTGTACGATTTATCGTCGATCTGGGAGCCCGGTTCTTTCGTGTCGCTCCCCGCATGGAGATTACCCTGGATATACAAGAACGTCCGTTGCGGTTTTTGATATCGAGTACGGAATTCCTGGGCGTTCGCTGGCATCAGCTGGGCGCCGATCATCAGGAGGACCAGGGCAAGGATATAGTTGCAGTACTTCATGATCGTGTTGGAAATCTGAATGACTAGAAAAAAAGCGTGCATGGGCCGAGCCGGGCGAAAGGCGCTCCTCCGCTTGCAGGAGGAGCGCCTTTTCGGTGGAAGACCCGGTTTGGAACAAGCGACGGGAGGACGTACATCGGCGGCGCTTAACGTAGGGACACGATGTATCGTGTCCGTACATGGGCGGCGCTTAACGTAGGGACACGATGTATCGTGTCCGTACATGGGCGGCGCTTAACGTAGGGACACGATGTATCGTGTCCCTACATGGGCGGCGCTTAACGTCGACGTGTTAGTAGGTGTAGAGATTCCGGCGGACGCGAATCCGGTCCGTCATCTCGTTCGTCAGCTTTACTTTAGCCACCCACACGGGGGTGATGCGTTCGTAAGAAACGAGGTAAATCTCGAGGATGTTATTGTCGAAATCATCCCATCCGATATACACCATTTCGACGCCGAGATCGATGTTGTTCTCGAAGAGGCCCGTTTCTTTGTTCGTGAAGAACATGTAGGGCTTCAGCCGATCTGGAATCGTGTCACTATCGTATTCGATCGTATTCATGACCGGCGAATGCCGTCGGCTAATCGGGTACGGATTCACCCCGAAGCGCAGCGAGGCGTAACTCTGCTCGTTCAGTAGCGCCAGGTCGAGGTTGCCAAAGGTGAGTTTGTAGGGTACTTCAGCGCCGTCAATCTCGATTTCCACGTAACAGTCCGAATCGGGCTGGTCGATGCTGCTGACCCGTATCTCATTCAGCCGGTCGGTGAACCAGTAGTTGTATACCTTAGGCTGCTCCGGGTTGTAGTAGCCCCGATCCATGAATTGCGCGAGATAGACGGGCGCCTTGATCAGGTCCGCATACGTCGCGTAGTTATCGCGATTCATGAACAGGTTCAGGCCGAATTTGTAATATTGCTCGCCGATCGGCTCAACCAGCGGTCGGTTCGACTTGTAGCCGAGTTCGACGATTTTGGCCCGATGCGTTTTTCCCAGGGTCCGGAACTCATTGAAGTCGATCTGCGAAGTCTTGGCTTTCTCCGCGAGCGCCATGTAGTCGAGTGCGATACGAGGATCGAACTCAAACCCGGGGTTCTTCATGGCCAGCATCAATTGATACAGGTCGGGATGCATGTAGAACCAGCTGTGGCCGAGAATGCGGTTCTGGTCCAGGTAGGTGTCGCTGTCGAGCCGCTGTTCGAAGTCGCTATAATCCTCGGACGTGAGGATGAATTCCCACTTGCCGGGGTCGAGGCAGTTATTAAAAATGCCCACGCGATAGGCGCGACCCAGCGCGTCTCGAAGTGCCGGCGTTTCATCCTTTCCCGAGGCGACTACGGCGAATTCGCTGTGTTCGTGGCGAAACGTGACGCCTGTTCGCTCATACTCCTCGAGCAGATATTCCGCGTACTGGGCGCTTCCCTTTGTGTCAATCCGCGGGAGAAGCCGCATGATGTCGACTTCCGGCACTCGGATTTGATTGCCCAATTCGTCGGTGAACGTAAAATCGACGACCACCTGCCCGGGCGCCATCCTCTCGCGCAGCGTCATTTGCACGCGGTCGAAATGGAGGCCCGGCTGATCGGATAACCTGAACGCATCGATTTCGCCGGGATCGAACGCGTACGTAAGCCGCGGATCGACCATATCGATCTTGATCACGCCCTGGTGCTGGGCGAAAAGGGCCGCGATTTCCGAGGGGGGCGGCGCCAGGCCCGCCTCGCCCTGTGGTGTCGTCCACCGGTGGGTATAACACCCCCCGCTCACCGTCGCCAGCGCCAGAAGGAGCGCGAGAACCCGGAGTCGGCTGGGATGGGGGATGAATGTGGCTAGTAGCTTGCTGCTGATCATTGGTTATTCTCGTTTCGAGGATCCGATTGACCCTCTTTAGGGTGGCCATGCTGCCTGTTCCGTCGGCAGGAGACGGCTTGGAGGGGGATGTGGAGTGCCGTCCAACCAGAGAACTTCGGACAGGGCGCGTGGAAGAGGGGCGATCATAACATACTCGTTGAGGACCGTGCTTGTCTATCACATGACTATGCGGGCACGGTGCCTAAAAGTGCCCTATTGCGCTCCTTTCGGCCATCCCCCGCCCGGATGTGACTCCGCCGTAGACTGCTTATATAAAGCGCGGGCTGCTTATCGACCCCAATAGCCGCCTATCCATCACATACGAGCCAAACATCCCTCACATATGCATGTGATCGCCGTAAAATTATTTTTTTTATTAGGCGATTCCCCGTAATTGCAACGACTATGTCGCCAAATACGGGCGAACACATGGATTCAATCAAAAAGCGGGTAGTCATCATCGGAAACGGGGTTGCCGGCGTGACCGCCGCGCGGTTCATCCGGAAGTGGAGCGACCATGTCATTACCATAATTTCCTCGGAGACCGATTATTTCTTCTCGCGGCCGGCCCTCATGTACATCTTTATGGGTCACCTGCGTATGGAGGATACCCGGCCGTATGCGAACGATTTCTGGCAGAAGAATCGGATCGATCTCCTGCGGGATCACGTGGTAGCCATCGATACGGAAGCGCGGTTGCTGGCCCTTGAAAGCGACGGCTCTATTTCGTACGACGTGCTGATCGTGGCAACGGGCTCCGTCTCGAAGTTTTTTGGTTGGCCAGGTCAGCAGCTTCGTGGCGTTCAAGGGCTTTATGGACTTCCCGATCTCGAACGGATGGAGGACACTACGCGCGGTATCGAACGAGCCGTCGTGGTAGGCGGTAGCCTGATCGGCATTGAACTGGCGGAGATGCTTCATGCGCGCCGCATACCGGTCTCGTTCCTGGTTCGCGAGAAGAGTTACATGGATATGTTGTTGCCGGCGGAAGAATCGGAGATGATCAATCGAGAGATACGCGCGCATCATATCGATCTTCGACTCGAAACCGAACTCAAGGAAGTGTCTGGCGACGCCAGCGATCGTGTTCGAGGCGTAACAACGGGCGCGGGCGAGGAGATACCCTGCCAGTTTGTCGGCCTGGCCACGGGTGTGACGCCAAACATAGCCGTCGCACGGGGATCGCCGATCGCCTGCCAGCGCGGCATTCTGGTGGACGAATTTCTGGAGACCAATGTACCGGGCGTCTACGCTATCGGGGATTGCGCGGAGTTCCGGAGGGATGGCCTCGGGTACCGCCGCATCGACCAGCTCTGGTACACGGGTCGGCACCAGGGTAGAAGCGTTGCGCGCACCGGGTTTTATCCGATCCTGGGCAATCGCGTGTGGTGTCGCTTCGGCTGCCCCATGGCGGCCATTCTCGGCATGCTTCAGAAGTGGTTCTCCCGCTTTCGAATCACGACCAACGGCGGTCAGTGCATTTCGTGCGGGAATTGCTCGACGTATTGCGAGATGGGCATCGACGTCCGCTGGTACGCGCAGCGCGGGCAAAACGTCGTACGATCGTCGTGTGTGGGCTGCGGCATCTGCGCATCCGTCTGCCCCCGAGGCGTGCTCAAATTAGAGAATGGCCCGCTCGATCAGCGATACAACGGTCCGGTGCTAATCCATAACAACCACGTTTCCGTGGTGCACGTCGCCGCGACACGTCCTCCCTCCATTGGCCGGTTTCCACGTGTGCAGGAGGACATCCCGATACTGGGAGACCACGATTGGGAATACTAACAGATCCCCCTACCAGATGCGTTGCAAATGTCTTGAACAAGGCCTGCCTCTAACACACAAACCGCCATGACTCGCGTACTCCTTCTGTTGTCGATCGCGTTGAGTACCCTTTTCGTTCGCCAGGCCACCGCGCAGTCGGTGGAGACGTTCTACGATGAAGTCGATCGTTTCCTGGCGAAGCATGTGCATGATGGCTCTGTCGCCTACCGTCCGATCCAGGCCAAGCCGAACGACCTGGACGCACTGATCGCACTGATCGGAGCCCTTCCCGTCGCGCGACTCGACGATGCCGATCGAAAGGCGGTACTGATTAACGCCTACAACCTGTTCACCATCCAACAGGTGGTGACCCATTACCCGATAGCGTCGCCGCTGGATGTCCTCGACTTCTTCGACCGGCCCGCGTTCACGCTCGAAGGCAAGCGGCTCTCCCTCAATACGCTTGAGAAAACCGAACTCTTCGCGCGGTACCCCGATCCAAGAATGCACTTCGTGCTCGTTTGCGCCGCGGCCGGATGCCCTTCCCTGACCAGTGTCGCCTATCGAGGCGCTACCATCGATGCGCAGCTCGATGTTCGTACCCGGCTGGCGCTCGACGACCCCAAACATATTAAAAATGGGGCCCGCGATGGGGATCTCAATCTATCCGAATTATTCTCCTGGTATCAGGCCGATTTTAGCCGCGAGGGCTCAGTCATCGACTACATCAACCGCTTTCGAACTCATCCCATAGCGCCCACGGCGACGATTTCCTACATCCCGTATGATTGGCGACTGAACGATCTCGGTGGGTCCGACCGGAGATAGTTTTTCCCTATGGTGGCCTTTGACATTGCGCCCTGTTCCGGCACAATGGGCGATCGTTCGACGGCCCCACCTATAGGACTCCCGGCGTCCCGATCCATCCCCACTTAGGGCGCCGCCACAAACACGCTGTACACCCCGCGCACATCCCCTGCGGCGAAGTCGAATGCCCGATCCTCGGGATACTTTTCCTGCTCAAACGCCGGCCATCTGCCGCACCTCCCACCCCGTCGATTGCGCCAGTGCGGCCGCGCGTTGCCCTACGGGTTTACACACCCGCGCAAACGTCTCCGCATCCACCGGCCCGGAACCGATCGTGCCGGCGAGGCCGATCCGCATGGCATCGATCCCGCCGATCTCGATGGCCACGCGGGAGCGCAGGGTATCGGCTGTGATGGATTCGGCGGGCGGCGTGGGGGCGGGCGACTGGCAGGCGACGACGAGCACACTCGCAAGCGCGCCGGCGATGACGAAGCGTTTCATGGTGTGCTGTTGGGTGCAGGCATCGACTCGGCCAGCCAGCGGCGGATGGCGTGTTCGGGGAGGGCACCGACGAACTCGTTCACGACTTCGCCGTCGACGAACAGCTTCACGGCCGGGATGCCGCGGATGCCAAAATGTTGGGCGACTTCCGGGTTGGTGTCCGTGTTGATTTTGACGAGTCGCCAGGCGCCCTGGCTCTCGTGGGCCAGCTTCTCGAGCGTCGGACCCAGGATGCGGCAGGGGCCGCACCAGGGCGCCCAGAAATCGACCAGCACGGGCTTGCGGGCGCTGGCGTCGAGGACTTCCCTCTGGAAGGCGGCGGGTACTGGAGTCATGAATGTAGGGCGGGCGTCCGCCGAACAACGCCGGCGGAGACCCGGATCAATGGATGGCACTCGTTATTTCATATATAACGAAGTGCACAGTGTACCATGCGAGCGGGTGGCGCGTCTGCGCTGAATCCCCGATCCCGGTAGTGGGAGAGCCGACAGGTGTGTCCCCTTTTCGTCAACTCAAGTTTACAACCCGAACGACTCACCACAGGCGCAGGTGCGGGCGGCCTGGGGGTTATTGAAGAAAAAGCCCTTGCCCTCGAGGCCGTCGCTGAAGTCCAGCTCGGTGCCTTCCACATAC
Source organism: Rhodothermales bacterium (assembly GCA_034439735.1). Taxonomy (NCBI): domain Bacteria; kingdom Pseudomonadati; phylum Rhodothermota; class Rhodothermia; order Rhodothermales; species Rhodothermales bacterium. The sequence goes on from JAWXAX010000052.1 coordinate 14,786, forward strand.
CGCCAGCTGCGGTGGTCGAGGACTACCTGGAGCGAATCGACATCCACCAGGCGGTCGGTTTCCTGGCGTGTGGTGTCCCAGCCGAGGTCGTACGTGAGCCCCGAGCATCCGCCGGGCACGACGGCGATTCGAAGGAAGGTAGAATCCGGGTCTACGCCCTCTTTTAGTGCAATCTGACGCAATCTCTCGACGGCGCTAGGGGTAATCTGGATATCCATGGCCACCCTTTACAGGTCAATCGGGAAACGCCGGATCAGCTTCGATGCGGCTGCGGTGACTACAGCGCGCACAGGGCATAGTTCCTCGGTTTATCGAGGGCCGTTGTCCGAGGCGTCGGGCGAGTGCGGGCGGAGTCGGCGGTACGAGGAGGCGAGTTTCAGCGTAGGCTGCCGGCTGGTGTGTTTTATCTAATATGGATTTAATCTAAATTGGGAACAGCGGTTCACATGGACCCGTTGTACACGGACGTTGACAACCCGATATAGAACCCGGTATTTCCATGAGCCAGAGCCAGAGCGACACCGAATTTCTGCACGAGGTGGCCCGCGAGGACTACAAATACGGCTTCGTAACGAACATCGAAGCGGAGACGGCGCCGAAAGGCTTGAACGAAGACACCGTCCGATTCATTTCCGCGAAGAAGAACGAGCCGGAGTGGATGCTCGAGTGGCGGCTACGCGCGTTCCGCCACTGGCAGACCCTGCTCCAAAAAGAAGCGTACCCGCGGTGGGCGCATCTGACGTACCCCGAAATCGACTTTCAGAATATCAGCTACTACTCCGCCCCCAACACGCGGCCGAAGTACAACAGCCTGGAGGAAGTCGACCCCGAGCTCCTCAGCACGTTCGAGAAACTGGGTATTTCGCTCCTTGAGCAGAAGCGTCTGGTGGGGGTGGCGGTGGATGTGGTGATGGACAGCGTGTCCATCGCGACCACCTTCAAGGAGCAGCTCGGCGAGCTGGGCATTATCTTCTGTTCGTTCGGGGAAGCCGTCCAGGAGCACCCAGACCTCATCCGCCGCTATATCGGCTCGGTGGTGCCGTATACGGACAATTTCTATGCATCGCTCAACTCGGCGGTATTCTCCGACGGCTCGTTCTGTTACATCCCGAAGGGCGTCCACTGCCCCATGGAGCTATCGACCTATTTCCGCATCAACGAGGCCGGCACGGGGCAGTTCGAGCGGACGCTGATCGTGGCCGAGGAGGGCAGCTACGTGAGTTACCTGGAGGGCTGCACCGCCCCGATGCGCGACGAAAACCAGCTCCACGCCGCCGTCGTCGAGATCGTGGCGATGAAGGACGCCGAGGTCAAGTATTCGACCATCCAGAACTGGTATCCCGGCGACAACAACGGCAAGGGCGGGATCTACAACTTCGTGACCAAGCGCGGCATCTGCGAGGGCGCCAACGCGAAGATCGCCTGGACCCAGCTCGAAACCGGCAGCTCGATCACCTGGAAGTACCCGAGCGTCATCCTGAAGGGGGATCACTCCGTCGGCGAGTTCTACTCGGTCGCCTTCACGAAGGGGCGTCAACAGGCCGACACCGGCACGAAGATGATCCACCTCGGGAAAAACACCCGCAGCACGATCATCTCGAAAGGGATTTCAGCCGGCCGCGCCCAGAACAGCTACCGCGGCCTCGTGAAGATCGGCAAAAACGCCGACGGCGCCCGCAACTTCTCGCAGTGCGACTCGATGTTGCTCAGCTCTACCTGCGGGGCGCACACCTTTCCGTACCTCGAGATCTCCAACCCAACGGCGCAGGTCGAACACGAGGCCACGACATCGAAGGTGGGTGAGGATCAGATTTTCTACTGCAACCAGCGCGGCATCAGCGAGCAGGACGCGATCAAGCTGATTGTAAATGGCTTCTGTAAGGACATCCTGGCCAAGCTGCCCATGGAGTTCGCCGTGGAAGCCCAGAAACTACTGGCCATCGAACTTGAAGGCAGCGTCGGCTGACCCCCCTTAATCCCCCGTTTGCTCCCAACACGCATACCGATCGCGCCATCTCCCAGACTACTATGCTTCAGATAAACAACCTCCACGCTTCGATCGAAGATAAGCCCATTCTGAAGGGCCTCACCCTCACCGTCAACCCCGGCGAAGTGCATGCCATCATGGGCCCGAACGGTTCAGGAAAGAGCACCCTGGCTTCCGTGCTGGCCGGCCGCGATCTCTTCGAAGTCACGGAAGGTTCGATCGACTACCTCGGGCACGACCTGCTGGCGATGGAGCCCGAAGAGCGCGCCCTCGAAGGCATCTTCCTCGCGTTCCAGTACCCCGTCGAACTGCCCGGCGTAAGCATGTCAAACTTCCTGCGCCAGGCCGTGAACGCGCAGCGCGCGTACCGGGGCGAAGAGGCCATCCCGGCGGCTGAATTTATCACGATGATGAAAGAGCGGGCGTCGATGGTCCATATGGATGCCGACCTCCGCCGGCGCGCCGTGAACGAAGGGTTCTCGGGTGGCGAGAAAAAGCGTAATGAAATCTTCCAGATGGCCATGCTCCAGCCAAAGCTGGCGATCCTGGACGAGACGGACTCCGGCCTGGACATCGACGCGCTACGGATCGTCTCCGAGGGGGTCAACCAACTCCGCTCTCCCGATCGCGCTTTCGTGGTGATCACCCACTACCAGCGGCTGCTGAACTACATCGTACCCGATGTGGTGCACGTCCTGCTCGATGGCCGGATCGTAAAAACGGGTGGGAAAGACCTCGCGCTCGAACTCGAAGAAAAAGGATACGACTGGATCAAGGAAGAGACGGCTGTCGCCTGATCCTTCCCCTTCCCGATTCACTGTCGCCCCCGCACGCCCATGAGCACTCCTTCCGACGCTTCCCACCTCCTCGAAAATCGATTTCGGGACCTGTTTAACGCCAACGTGGGCAAGACGCTGAATGGCCATAACGCCGCCATTCGGGACGTCCGCCGCGAGGCGATCGATCATTTTGTCACGCTCGGCTTCCCGGAGCGCCGGGCCGAGCGCTGGAAGTACACCAACATCACCCAGGCGCTGACGCATGCCTTCGCCTTGCGGCTCGAGAACGATCCCGCCGGCGTGACGCGTGCTATGGTGGACAGCCTCGCGATTCCCGGGCTGGACGCCTTTCGGGCCGTCCTGGTCAACGGCCACTTCCAGCCGGCGCTGTCGGACGTGGCGGGCCTTCCGGCCGGCGTGGTGGTGAGCAGCCTGGACGCCGCCGGCCAGGCGCATGCCGACATCCTGAACGCGCACTTCGCCCGCTACGCCAGCCATAGCGACGAGCCGTTTATCGCCCTCAATACGGCGTTTGTCATTGGCGGTCTGTTTGTGCACATCCCCCGGGGCGTCGCCCTGCTGCGGCCGTTGCACATCCTCAACCTGGTCAGCGCCGACACCGATGTATTCATCCAGCCGCGGCTGCTGATCGTCGCCGGCGACCGCGCCTCGGGCGCCATCATCGAGACCCAGCATAGTTTCGCCTCGGCGCGCACGTTTACGAACAGCGTTGCCGAGGTTGCCGTGGGTCGTGAAGCACAATTGACGTATCACACCATCCAGCGGATGCGCGCCGACGACACGCTGTTGACGACTTTCCACGCGTACCAGGAAGCCGGCAGCACCTTCTCGGCCACCACCGCCACGTTTGAAGGCGGCATCGTGCGTAACAACGTCAATGTATTGCCGGACGCCGAGGGGTGCATCTCGCACCTCTATGGCCTCGTGCTCGGCCGCGACAGCATGCACGTGGATAATCACACCCTGGTAGACCACGCGAAGCCCAACGGGTTCAGCAACGAGCTGTACAAACACATTCTGGACGATCAATCCACCGGCGTGTTTAACGGTAAAGTGCTCGTCCGCATCGACGCCCAGAAGACCAACGCCTACCAGTCGAACAAATCCGTTACCCTCACCGACCGCGCCCGGATGTTCTCCAAGCCGGAGCTAGAGATCTACGCCGACGACGTGAAGTGCAGCCACGGGGCGACGACCGGGCAGCTCGACCATGAGGCGCTGTTTTACCTCCGCTCGCGCGGCCTGAGCGAACGCCAGGCCCGGGTGCTGATGCTGACCGCGTTCGCGCGGGATGTCATCGACACGGTGAAGATCGAGCCGCTGCGCGTTTATCTCGATACCGAGATGGAGCGCCTTCTCCACGTCTGAGAACCCCTGAACCCATGCCGGCTTCTCCCGCTACCGTCCGTCCCACCGTCGCCTTCGATGTCGACCGGGTCCGCGAAGACTTCCCCGCGCTGCATCAGCGCGTGAACGGGGCGCCGCTCGCCTACCTGGACAACGCCGCGACGTCGCAAAAGCCGCGCGCCGTCATCGACCGGATGGCCGCCTACTATGCCTCCGAAAACAGCAACGTGCACCGCGGCGTCCACACCCTGAGCCAGCGGGCGACAGACGCGTACGAAGCCGGCCGCGAGCTCGTACAGGGCTTCATCAACGCACGGCACGCCCACGAAATCATCTTCACCCGCGGCACCACGGAGTCGATCAACCTCGTCGCCGCGACGTTTGGCCGAAGCCGGGTCCGCGCCGGCGACAACATCGTCGTCTCAACCCTCGAACACCACTCGAACATCGTCCCGTGGCAGTTTGTGTGTGAGGAAAAAGGGGCGACTCTGCGCGTGGTGCCGGTGTCGGATGCCGGCGTGTTAGATCTGGGCGCCTACGAACGCCTGCTCGACGAGCGGACGCGGATTGTGGCGATCAGCCACATCTCCAACGCCCTCGGGACGATCAACCCCGTGCGCGCACTCATCGCGGCGGCCCATCGACGAGGCATCCCGGTGCTGCTGGATAGCGCCCAGGCTGCTCCCCACGCCGAGCTGGATGTGCAGGCGCTGGATGTCGACTTCTGCGCGTTTTCGGGTCATAAGATGATGGGCCCCACGGGTATCGGGGTGTTGTACGGCAAGGAAGCGCTGCTCGACGCCATGCCGCCGTACCAGGGCGGTGGCGACATGATCGAGTCGGTTTCGTTCGCAAAAACGACCTACAACACGCTCCCGCACAAGTTCGAAGCCGGCACCCCCCACATTGCCGGCGTGATCGGTCTCGGCGCCGCCATCGCCTACCTGGAGGCGATCGGGATGGACGCCATCGCGGCCTACGAGCAGGAGCTGCTTGACTACGCGACCGAGCGGCTGGCCGACATCGACGGGATCCGATTCATCGGTACCGCGCCCGAAAAGGCCGCCGTCGTCTCGTTTCTGATCGGGAATATCCATCCGTACGACACCGGGTCGGTGCTGGATCGGCTGGGGATCGCCGTGCGGACCGGCCACCACTGCACGCAGCCGCTCATGGAGCGGCTCGGCATCCCCGGCACGGCCCGCGCCTCGTTCGCTTTTTACAACACCCGCGAGGAGATCGACCGGCTGCACGCCGGCCTCCTGAAGGTCCGCACCCTGTTCGGATGATGGTGTCCATGACCGAAATCCAACGCCGCGAGCAAGCAATCATCGACGAGTTCGAACTCTTCGATGACTGGATGGGGCGTTACGAGCACCTCATCGACCAGGCGGCGAAGCTGCCGGCTATCGACGAGGCGTTTAAAACCGACGCCTACAAAATCCGCGGCTGCCAGTCGCAGGTGTGGCTGCATGCCGGCCGGCAAAACGGGCAGGTGGTGTACACGGCAGACAGCGATGCCGCGATCACCAAAGGGCTCATCGCCCTGCTGATCCGCGTCTTGTCCAACCTGCCGCCCGGGGAGATCGTGACGGCCGACCTCCGTTTCCTAGACGCGATCGAGATGAAAGAGCATCTATCGCCGACCCGAAAAAACGGGCTCAACGCGATGATCAAACAAATGAAGCTTTACGCGGCCGCCCTTTCCGGCGCCGATCACCCGCATACCGCTTGAGGTACACCATGGAGCCTGAAAAGACCGACGCGCCCGTGAGCGACACCATCAGCGACACCATCAGCGAGACCATCAGCGACGCCATCAGCGACGCCGTCGAGGAGACCGTCAGTAACGAAGTGCTCGAAGACCGCATCCTGGAGGCGATAAAGACAATCTACGATCCCGAGATTCCGGTCAACATTTACGACCTCGGGTTGATCTATGAGATCAAGGTCTTCCCGGACCGGTCCGCGTTTGTCCTGATGACGCTCACCGCGCCCGGATGCCCCGTGGCGGGCAGCCTCCCGCAGGAGGTCGAAAACCGCGTGCGCGATGTCTCGGGGATAACCGATGCACGGGTGCAGCTCACGTTCGACCCGCCCTATACCATGGATATGATGAGTGAAGAGGCCCGCCTCGATCTCGGGTTTATGTGACGTGAAGTTAGCCAGAACCATAGCGATGGCCCGCCGGCTACTCGCCCAGAACCGGGCGGACGATGTGGCGCGTATGCTCGAACCGCTCCTGGAGCCGGCGAATGGATCAGTTGCGCCTGATCCCGAGCAGGCCATCGTGCGGGCGCTGCTGGCGCGGATCGCCCTGCGTCACCGATCGGACCCCCATTTGGCCCAATCCCTCCTCGACCCCGTTGCCCCGGAGCGCGCGCCCGGCCTGGCCCCCGGGCCGGCGGCGGAAGTCGACCTGTGGCTCGCCTGGAGCCAGTTCCTGAGTGATGGCGCGCATCCGTATCGGCGGCTGATGATGATCGATCGCGCGGCGACGTATTTCAAGGACCAGGCGCGGCTCGCCGATCTGGCGTGGGCATTGACCGCCCGCGCCGAGATCTATGAGGCCCTTGGCGAAACCGGTCTCGCTCACCGGGCCCGACAGGAGGCCGGCGCCCTGTTCCAGCAGCTCCCCGAGTACGCCTCGGCCGGCGCTGCGTTGACGAGCCAGACGCCCATCAGCCAGACAAACTGGCCGAGCGCGGTGATGCGGGCCGCAGTGGAGCGCGTCGACCTCCTCGCCACCACCCGGTTGCCCCTGCTCCTTCTGGGCGAACGCGGCAGCGGCAAACGCGCCCTCGCGCGGCACTTTCATCGGGCGAGCGGCGCGACGGGTCCCTTTGTCATCTACCAGCACGACGGGACTTCTCCAGCCTACGCCCTGGCGTTGCTCGAGGAAAAGCGGGGCGAGGCAGCCGGCGGCACCCTGTTTATCGATGAACTGACCGCCGTGCCCCGCGCGGCCCAGGATCGGTTGCTGGCCATGCACGACCTCTCGGCGCCGACTCGCCTCGCCGTGGCCTCCACGCGCCGCCTCGAGGACGCGATCGCCGGCCAGGGCGTGTGCGGCGAATGCCTCGCCCGGCTGGCTGCTGGCGTCGTCCATGTACCGCCGCTTCGCATGCGTCGGGACGATATTCCTGTGCTCGTTGGCGCGCTCCTCCAGGAAATGGCGCCGGCCGGCACGACCGTTGCCTGCCTCACCGATGCCGCTCTCGAAGCCCTGGTGGCGTACCCCTGGCCGGGCAACGTCCGCCAGCTGCGGAACGAACTCGAGCGGATGTTCACCCTGCTACACAGCGAGCCGGCGGCCGTCATCGACCTGACCGACCTGGCCCCCGAGATACGAACGCCCTCCCGGCCGAACCCCGCGGTGACCGGCGCCGGAAGACGCTCCAGCGTGCCGGCCGACGGCCGGCCGGACCCAACGGAGCCGCTCGATGCCCAGCTCGCGTACACCGAGCGACGCGTCATCGAAGGCGTCCTGATCCGGCATCGGGGCCACATCACGGCGGCCGCCGAAGCCCTCGGCCTGACGCGGCAGGGCCTCCACAAAAAGATCAAACGCCTCGGCATCGCGGTCGACGGCCTCTCGGGCGACGCCCCGCCCGATGCTTCGTACGCCACGAATTAACGACCATCCTACCGCACCCATGGCATCGTCCCAGCCGTCATCTTCGACACGAAAACCGCGGGCCAGCGCGGCGATCCGACTCACGCACGCCGCCATAATGACGGTACACCTGGAGCAGGCGCTGTATTTCTACGTGCATATCCTGGGGCTGTCCGTGCGTGTTCGTGAGGAAGATCCGATTCGCAAGGGACGGATGCGCGCCATGCTAGTGGACATGGAGGGGCAGGATGTGATGGAGATTATCGAGATGCCCGAGATGGCCCATCCGAGCATCCCCGGGCGGGGCGGGATCCATCATGTGGGGTTCAGCCTGCCCCAGCGGGACTGGCATGCGCTCCGTGCGCGGATGGACGCGGAGGACTACCCGTACGATGAGATCGAGGGCCGGCTTTTTGTCCGCGACGCCGATCAGCTCATCCTCGAAATCGAGACCAGCTGAGCTATCACCAGCTCCCCGACGATCCGCCGCCGCCGAACGATCCCCCTCCCCCGCTGAACGAACTGCCGCCCGAGCTGGAGCTACTGCTCCCCCCACCGATGCTGCCGGCGCGTACGTGAAACGTCCTGCCGAAGATTTCCACCCGCACCTTCCCGCCCGTCTTCTGCGCCTTCTTCATTTTTGCCATGACGGCGCGCCATTCCGGGGATTGATAGAAATAGATGGCGAGGGCAATGTGGCCGACGAGATACAACAGCGTGATCACAATCGCTCCCCGGATCGCCATCGTCAGCACCATGCTGCCGGCGAAGATAAATGGCGTGAGAAACAGGATCGGAAACCAGCGCTGCCAGCCGGGCACAAAGGCCGAGGCGAAGGACACCGCGAGCGGCATCCCCATGAACATGGCCGAAAACACGAGGCGGAAAAGGAGCGGCATCTCGTCGCTCCCTTCGGTCGCCACGTAGCTGCCCTCGACGGCGGATACGATGGCCCGTGCGCCGGCGAGGATGCCGCCCTCGTAGTCGTCACGTTGGAAATAGGGTCGGATATCGTTCTGGATGATCCGGCTGGCCGTGATGTCGGGCAGATCGCCTTCCAGACCGTAACCCACCTCGATGCGCATCTTCCGGTCGTCCAGCGCCACGAGCAGGAGGACGCCATTATCGCGGTCGGCCTGGCCGAGTTGCCAGGCGCGTGCTACGTCGAGCGAGTAACTCTCCAGGTCCATCCCATCGAGCGAACGGATGGTGAGCACGGCGATCTGGTTACCCGTCGAGTCCTCATGCGCCTGAAGGAGATCGTCGAGTTGCCGCTCGGCGCTCGGGCTGAGCACCTCGGCCCGATCCACCACACGGCCGATCAGTGCGGGGAGATCTTGAGCGGAGGCAGTGAGGACAACTAGCAGAAGCAGGGAGGCGACGAGACCGGCTAAACGATACGTCGTCATGCTTCACCCCTCATCCGAAAAGCGGATGTCGTCCGGCAGTTCATTCGTATCGTCGGGCTGGATATCTACCCCTTTGCGCCCGAGTAGACCACCGCACATCGTGATGGCGCGCACCATGCCATCGGCGAGGCGGCCATCCAGAATGCCTTTGCGGATTTCAGCCACGACGCCGGCCCAATCGTCCACTGTCACCTTCCGGTTGATGCCTTCGTCTCCGATCACCTCGATGCGATGTTCGAGCATCGAGACAAAGAGGAGGATGCCTGTGCGGTCGACGGTTTTAAAGACCTCTTCCTCGACAAAGGCCCGCATGGCGCGATGGTGCACGGTGCGGTCGAGCAGGCCGGCCCCGGCTAGGAGGCGTTTGAGCGGTTTGATGTAGGCGCCAGCCAGCGCCCCGGCGGCGCCGGCGACGAGGGCGATAAAGGCCACCCCCTGGCCCGAATACATCCAGGCGAGGCCCCAGCCGTCGTAAAAGAGGTGGGTGAGGCCGACAAGCCCCATCGCGAGGACGGCCGCCAGCGAAGCGCCCCGCCATTCGGCGATGTCGTACCGATCGCTTCGAGCGATGACGAATGGGACGATCTCGCCCGCCGTCTGGCGTTCGGCCAACGCAACGGCCTCTCGAACGCGTTTCAGTTCTTCTTCGGTAAACGAATTGCGCATGTTTCTTATCCTGTGAACCAGACGGGCAATGTACGGCGGAATGCCGCCCAAGTCACCAGCGGGCGAGGATCATCCGGCCGGGTGGCGGGGATCGTGCAGCCGGCGGGTGAGCAGGGTATGTAGCAGCAGGCTGCAGACCGAGAGGCCCACCGCGATGGCCACGAGTCGCCAGGCGGCCGCATCGCCGCCCACCTGATTGAGCCGGGTGAAGATGGCCAGCGGAAGTGTACGGGTGCGGCCGGGGATGTTTCCAGCGAGCACGATCGTGGCGCCGAACTCCCCGATCGCGCGGGCGAAGGCGAGCGTGAAGCCGGCGGCGATGCCCCGGCCGGCGAGCGGGAGGACGACATAGCGAAACGCCGCCCAGGACCCGCCGCCGTAGACATACACGGCCTCTTCCCACTCGGGGCGGATCTGCTCGAACGTGACGCGCATCGTCTGTACCAGGAGCGGGAACGCGACGACTCCGGCGGCGATGCAGGCGCCGGCCCACGAAAAGGGAATCCGCACTCCGAACACCGACGATAAAAGGACGCCAACGGGGCCCTCCGGTGAAAAGGCGACCAGTAGGAGGTATCCCGTGACGATCGGGGGGAGGACGAGCGGCAGTTGGACCAGGTTCTCCACCAGGAACTGGCCGGGCATGGTCCGGCGAGCGAGGCGATAGGCGAGCCAGATACCGGGGGGGACCGCCAGCGCGACCGCCGCGAGCGCGACCTGCACGGAGAGCACGACGACCTCCCACTCCTCGCCGGTCAGCATGGCGCGGCTACCGATTTACCGGCCCCGCCGCAAACGACAAACCCGTGCCGTTCCCAGGCGGCGCGCCGGCCCCCGGCCGCCAGATAGGCCACGAGCGCCGCTGCCCCATCGGCATCGGGCGAGGCCTTGAGGCGCCCCAGTGTATACCGGATGGCGGGCTGACAGGCATCGGGTATCGCAAACAGTAGGGCGACAGCGTCTGTCTGGCCGACGTCGGTGGCGTAGACGATGGCGAAATCCGCGGCGCCCTGTTCGACGGCGTGGAGGGCAGCGCGCACGTCGAGCGCCGGCAGGACGGCCGGCGCGAGGCGTTCCCAGAGGCCGAGGCAGGTAAGAGCCTCACGCGCATAGAGGCCGGCGGGCACATGTTCGGGGTCTGCGAGGGCCAGCGAGGCGGTTTCCGGAAAGGCCGCGAGGTCCGCGATCGTCGACTGCCCGTCGCGGGCGACGACGACGAGGCGATTGGAGATGGGCACGAGGATCGGTCCGTCGACCCGGCCGCGTTCCACGAGGAAGTCGCTCCACGCTTCGTTCGCCAGGAAAAAAGCATCCGCGGGAGCGCCGGCGTCGATCTGGCGCGCCAGCACCGAGCTGGCGGCCGCATGTACGGCAACCCGGTACCCGGCATGCTCGGATTCAAAAGCACGCACAAGTTCCTCCGCCACCTCGATGAGCGATGCCGCCGCAAAAAGCGTCAGCTCGCGCTCCGGCGCCTGCGGCGGGGCGCATCCCGCCAGGAGCAACGCCGCGAGGACGAAGCGCCAGCCGGGGAAGCGATCATGAATTCGCATTCCCCCCGAGGGTCTTGATGTTAGCGATCATCATATCCGCCTGACGGTACAGCGGCTGTTCCGGGCCGACTAGCGTTTTCACCTTCTCGAACTGGCCGAGGGCCTGGTCGAGCCGGTTGATCTGCATGAGCATCACGCCGTAGTAGAAGTTGCCTTCGAGGTGATCTGGATCTGTCTCGAGCACCTGGCGGATCTGCATCACGCCCTGCATCGGGGCGCGCGTGTTCATGTAGGCCATGGCCATGGCTGTGCGGACGACCAGGTCGTCCTCGCCGAGCGAGAGCGCTCTGTCGTAGGCGTCGGCGGCGCGCTGGGCGATGTCCGGTCGCTGGTCGCCAGGAGTGGCCTCCATCAGCTCGTACAGGGCATTGCCGGCCTCTTTCCACGCCTCGGCGGTGTTGGCGCCACCGGCGATTTCTTCACGGAGTGTGGCCACGCGATCGAGCCGGCCGGCCTGGCTGTATAGCGCGATCAGCTCGTCCTGTTTGGCCCGCAACGCGGCGCCCTCGAGGCCGCCCATCTCGTCTTCGATACGGGCGACCTGCTCCGCGAGGTCGCCGGCCAGCGGGGCTGCGGCCTGTTGCGCGGCCTGTTGCGCGTCGGTCCCGTTGGCGGACGAGCGCGTCTCGGCGGCAACCTCCTGCTCCACCGGGAGGCGCGTCTTGCTGACCTGTGTGATCAGAAAGAGCGCGACGACCACCAGAACGGCCGATGTTAGCAGAATGGCCGCCTGTAGGCCGGCGGGTCGTATGGGGGGAGCCGACTCGGGAGCAACGGTAGACGAGGGGGCGGGACGAGCCGACGACGCTTTTTGGCGGCGGCCCGACGAAGCCGGTTTTGTGTCCGGAGCGGAGGTGTGAATCGCCGTGCCACAGGCCGTACAAAACCGAGCGCCGATGGGGTTGCGTGTGCCGCACTGATGGCAAAACGGGCCAACGGAGGATTCTGCCAGCGGCATTGGAGAAGCGGTGACCGGGCTGGCTTCTGTCGACGCCATAGCCTCTTCGCGCGATTCAGGTTGTGGCAGGGGGGTGCCGCACAGATCGCAGACGGCATCGCTGACATCGGCGGCAGCGCCACAGGAGGGACAGCTGACGCTGGAGGCATTATCCATGTTCAGGTAGAGTTATTTCTTTACGCGGCTCCGTTTGCGCGCGGCATCCATCACGACCGCGCGGAAGCTCTGGGAGGGTTTAAATACCGGGACGTAACAGGCCTCGACTTCCACTTCTTCGTTCGTTCGCGGGTTGCGGGCGATGCGCGGGGCGCGCTCCTGCACCTTGAACGAACCGAAGCCCCGGATCTCGATGCGCTCCTCTTCGACGAGCGCATCTTTTAATACGGTCAGGAAGCCGTTAATTACCGCTTCCGTCTCAATTTTGGTCAATCCGGTGCCGGCGGCAACCCGGTCAATGATGTCGGCTTTGGTCACGAACGTCGCATGTCTGGTTCGAAAGACGCCGCATGGTGCGCTTCATCGTCGCGTCTGATGTCGACCTAAACGCACGATAGGCCTTCGATGATTCACGGGACGTTGCGTAGCGAGACGACGAGAGTCTCACTTCGATGGGACGGGAGGCCGGCGGGACCAACGCGAGCCGTCGTATCCGGGGCCGGGTCGTTCGCGCCCCATAGCCTCAAGAGGCCTTTTCGCCGAGATCCGGCTCGATGGGGTCCCTCGTGCCGGCATCTTTTTCCGCGCGGACAGCGCCGGCATACAATTTGCCGAATGGCTTACATAAGGCGATTTCCTCCCATCGTGTCCCATCCGGATCGCCCAGACTGTTGCCCTTAATTACAGTATGCAAGGACTCTTCTACAGCGTAACGACGACTTTTTCAGCCCTCGTACTGACCCTGTTCCTCTACGTCGTCCAGCACAAGGAAGAGCTCGCCACCTCGCGCGTCCAGGAGGCCTACATGGCGCAGGCTCAGGCGGCCTACTTCATCCAGACACTCCAGGAAGACATCGAAAATATGTTCACCCCGGACGGCGGCCAGGAGGCTGTCACCTGCCGGCTGAGCATGACGCGCACGGGGCGCACCCGCAGCTTCACCTTTCCGACCCTGCGCCATCTCAACGGAGAGTCGAAGCCGTCCATCGTCCATGTGACTTACGAACTGGAGGGGCAGGCGCTGCAAATCGAGACACGCGCGGGTACCCGCGACCTCTACCGGCTGCGGCGGTTCATCGATGAGGGGGACCATGTGTTGACACTCGGCGGCAGCAGCACCCAGATCGTCGACTTCCTGGTCGAACTCTTCCCTCACCTCCCGGATAGCGATTCGGACCTGCGAATCCTCGCTGGCGATTGCCCGACCGACCTCAACCAGGTCCGCGTCGAGTTCCGGATAGCCATCCCCGAAAATGGCACCGGCAACGCCTGGTCGGACTCCACCCGCTACGCCACCACTGCCCGCTACGCCGCCACCGTGCGGCCGCGCAACGAAGCCCGGAGCCTAGCGCTGGCCGACTGATACCGATTAACGATATTTGCGAATCATGCGAATCAGGAGTTGAATGCGCATTCAGCGTGATTTGGGAGTGCATAACTACTTAAGAAACCGTTAAGTTTTGCGCATTGCATAACGAACAAGTCATCCCCGCGAAGGCGGGGACCCAGAAAATGC
>JAWXAX010000053.1 GCA_034439735.1 Rhodothermales bacterium
GGCTGTGAGTGCCAGCGGCGGGGGGCGGACCGCCATGGCCGGGCCGGTCTATCGCCGGCCCGTGACGGCCGTCGACGGGGCGCTGCCGGCCTATTACGACGGGGCGCTGTTTATCTACGAATGGAGCCGCCGGTGGCTCAAGGAGGTGCGGATGGACGAGGCCGGCGACGTGTTGGCGATCCTCCCCGTGGCGCCCGAGCTGTCGTTTGCGCAGCCTATCGACCTCGAAATAGGGCCGGATGGCGCGTTGTACCTCCTGGAGTGGGGCTCGATCTTCTGGGGCGGCGGAGCCGATGCCGCGCTCGTCCGCCTCGCCTACGCCGCCGGCAACCGCCCGCCCTTCGCCCGGATCGGGGCCTCGACTACGTCCGGGCCGGCGCCACTCGCCGTGTCGTTCTCCGCCCAGGATAGCTTCGACCCGGACGAAGCCGCCACGCCGGGGTTCTCCTGGGATCTGGATGACGATGGGCAGGCCGACGCCACCGACGCCGCTCCGTCCTTCCTCTATACCCGGCCCGGGACGTATACGGTGCGGCTTCGCGTGACCGACGCGCAGGGGCTCGTCGGCGAGGCGTCGCAGGTGATCGTGGTCGGCGACCCGCTGCCGACGGCGTTTACCGTCGAGACGCCCTTCCCGAACCCGGCGCGGGCAGAGGTTACGCTGCCGTTTGGGCTACCGGCCGAGATGGATGTGCGGATCGAGGTATTCGACGCGCTGGGGCGCAGGCAGGAGGTGTTGCTCGATGAGCGCCGGCCGGCCGGCGTGCAGGACGTCTCGTTCAGCGTCGCCGGATGGATCAGCGGCGTGTACGTCCTTCGTATCGAAACCGTGCGCGGACGTACGACGCACCTGCTCGTTGTCACCCGGTGACGCCTCAGCCCGGGTCTACCTCCGCGATCCGCACGGGCCGGCCTTCGCGGTAGGATAACCAGGCGGCCTTCCCGATCACCGCCGGCATGCGCCCGTCGCGGCCCGTCACCGGCACCGGCGTGTCGTTGACCACGGCCTCCACAAACGCCTCCATCTCGGCCCGGTAGGCGTCCATGTAGCGCTCCAGGAAGAAAAATAGCGGCTTCGCGCTGTGGACGGCGTCCGCATTGG
The DNA here is from genome assembly GCA_034439735.1 of Rhodothermales bacterium. Taxonomy (NCBI): domain Bacteria; kingdom Pseudomonadati; phylum Rhodothermota; class Rhodothermia; order Rhodothermales; species Rhodothermales bacterium. The sequence continues at coordinate 1,103 of JAWXAX010000053.1, forward strand.
CCGTCACCACGGCGTCCGGATTGTGGTTCTCGACGGCTACGCGGCCCTTCGAGCCGAACCACTCCACGCGCTGGTCGTAGCCGTACGCCGACTGCCGGCAGTTGTCGATCGTGCAGATCGCGCCATTGGCATAACGCAGCGTCACCACGGCCGTGTCGATGTCGTTCGCCTTTTCCCCGATCTCCGGATCCACCATCACCCCGCCAATGGCGTAGACCTCCGTCACCTCGGAATCGATTAGGAATCGGGCCATGTCGAAGTCGTGGATCGTCATGTCGAAGAAGATCCCGCCCGAGGCGGCCAGGTAGGCGATGGGCGGCGGCCCGGGGTCGCGGCTGGTGATGCGCAGAATGCGCGGCTCGCCGTAGGCGCCGCTGGCGATGAGGCGTTTCGCATGACCAAAGCTCGGGTCGAACCGGCGTTGGAAGCCGACCTGAAACTTGACGCCGGCCCGGGCGACGGCCGCGAGCGCCCGGTCGATGCTCGCGATGTCGATGGCGATGGGTTTTTCGCAGAAGATGTGTTTGCCGGCCTCCGCGGCGGTCTCAATATAGGCCGCATGGGTGTCGCTGGACGAGCAGATGGCGACGGCGTCTACGTTGGGATCGTCGAGGATGGCCTGTGCGTTGGCGTATGCGGACACGCCGCTGTATAGCGCCGCGAGCCCCGCCGCCGCCTCGACATGGGGGTCTGCCACGGCGACAAGCGCGGCGTCCGGGATGCGGTTGACGATCGTTTCGGCGTGGATGCGACCAATGCGGCCGGCGCCGATTAAACCAAGGCGTAGAGGGGTGGGCATGAGATGGGTTGGCAGATTACAGGTTACAGGTTGGCAGGCTTGTCCTGAGGGACACCGGCTATTGCCGGTGACATCGAAGGATCTTAGGGTTGGCGGGTTGCAGGTTGCACGTACAGAAGCGAATTTGCCAGCCTTTGCATCCTTCGAGTCCGTCGGCTTCGCCGCCGTCCCTCAGGACAAGCCTGCCAAACTGCAACCCCTTCAGACACCCAGCCGCTTCAAATACTCCCGATTCCTCGCCGCGCTTTCTTTCGGGGTGCCCATGCCGGGGAGGACGTCTTGTTCGACGACGATCCATCCGGAATAGTCCAGGTCTTCCAGAGCGCGGAGGACGGCGGGGAAATCCACCGACCCCTCGCCGAGTTCCGGGAAGACGCCCTGGCCGATCATCTGCTGGTAGTCCCAGCCCTTGACGGCCGCGACGGAGACGACATCCGGATCGAAGTCCTTGAAGTGGACGTGCCCGATGCGGTCGAAGTGCCGGCGGAGCCCCTCCACCGGGTCGCCGCCACCGAGGGCGTAGTGGCCCGTGTCGAAGCAGAGGCCGACCAGGTTCGGGTCCGTGCGGTCGAGGAAGGTAACGATTTCTTCCGGCGTCTCGACGTAGGTTGCGCCGTGGTGGTGGATGAGGGTGCGGAGCCCGGTTTCCTCGCGTACGGCGCGGGCCACGGTTTCCATGCCGGCGGTGTACACCTTCCAGCCCCGTTCGTCGAGGGCGTCTTGCACCCGGATCCGGCCCGAGTTTTTGGTGCGAGAGGGCACCGTGCTGTGGTCGTCGCCCACGATCACAAACGCATTCGGCCCGCCGACGGCGGCGAGCAGCTTCGCCGTCATCACCGCCTGCTCGACGCCCCGGGCGTGGTAGGCGGCTTCGTAGAGGCGGACGGAGACCCAGGAGCCGAGGAGCGCCAGCGAGAGGGCGTCCAGCTCGGCGCGGAGTCGGGCGGGGTCGGTGGGCATAAAGCCCCAGTCGCCCAGTTCCGTGCCGGCGTAGCCCGTCTCGTGCATCTCCTCGACGACGCGCCGGTAGCCCGAGCGTTCGCCGGCGGTGTTCTCGATGACCCCCCACGAGCAGGGAGCGTTGGCGATGCGGACGTGGAAAGGCATGTGTAGACTCGAATAGGTGGAGGATGAATGGTACGAGTCCGTCCGGTGCGATGCAGCAGGGGTCGGGAAAATTTGTGTGCTGACATCCTGCACTATTCCATGCTTGATTGAACTTGTTATTACATGTATATTGGAACCTCTTCGCCTTCTTGCAACCATCACCGGGCTTCGCCGCATGAACTACGGCTTTCTCATACGCAACGACCGCTGCATCGGGTGCCACGCGTGTTCGACGGCCTGCAAGAGCGAGAACGAGGTGCCGCTCGGGGTTAATCGTACCTGGGTGAAGAGCATCGAGAAGGGCGCGTATCCGGACGTCCGCCGGCATTTCCAGGTCACCCGCTGCAACCATTGCGCGAACCCGCCCTGCGCCCGCATCTGCCCGGTCGGCGCTATGTACCAACGGGCCGATGGGATCGTGGAGTTCGACGCGAACCAGTGCATCGGGTGTAAAGCCTGCCTCCAGGCCTGCCCGTACGACGCCATCTACATCGACCCTTCCTCTGGCACGGCGGCAAAGTGCCATTATTGCGCGCATCGGGTGGATGTCGGGCTCGAGCCGGCGTGTGTGGTCGTCTGCCCCGAACATGCGATCATCGCCGGCGATATGGACGAGCCGCGTTCGGAGATCCGTCAGATGCTGGCGGAATTCCAGGTGACCGTCCGCAAGCCCGAGCAGGGTACCTCGCCGAAGCTATTTTATGTGGATGGCGATGAAATCAACCTGACCCCCACGGCGGTCGACCGCACGCCGGCGACCTTCGCCTGGGCCGATGTCCTCCCGCTCCACGACGGCGATGGGGCGGGTGGGAAAACACCGCATCCCGCCCCGGCAGCGGCGCACGCCGGCCCGCTTCGCGCCCCGCAGCCGCAGGGCCTGCCGAACGCCGGCCCCATCCTCATCGGCGACGGCCGGATGGCGGAGCAGATGGTGCAGGTGGCCTACAACGCACAGCACAAAATCCCCTGGCACTGGCCGGTCCCGGCGTACCTCGTCACCAAAGGCATCGCCACGGGCATCATGCTACTGCTGACGGTAGGGCTGGGCCTGAACTGGCTGGACTTCGACACGCCTTCCTTCGTCTGGAGCGGCCTCGCGTCCATCGTCTTTACCCTCATCACGACCGGCTTCCTGGTGTTCGACCTCGAGCGGCCCGAGCGTTTTCTTCGCATCATCTTCCGCCCCCAATGGCGCAGCTGGCTCACGAGGGGGGCCTTTTTGCTGATGGGCTTCTCGACCCTCGCCGGCGCCTGGTGGGCCGCTGAGGCCGCCGCCTGGATGGGCTGGCTGCCGGCCTCTATCGCCGAAACGATCCGCCTGATCGTGCTCTGGCCGGTAGCCTTGCTGGCCGTGGGCTCCGCCATCTACACCGCCTTTTTGTTCGGCCAGGCCGAGGGCCGCGACCTCTGGCAGAGCGCCCTCCTGCCTATCCACCTCATCGTCCAGGCCGTATTCGCCGGCGCGGCCGCGCTGCTGATCCTGCACGCCGCTACGCCGTTGCCGGCGGACCTGCTCGCCCTGGCCCGCCTCGCGTTTGGGGCCGGGCTGGTGGCGGATCTCCTGGTGACTTTCCTCGGGGAATTCGGCATGCCGCACGCAACCGAGGTGGCCGCAAAAGCGGCTCATCTGATAACACACGGTCATTACAAACACTACTTCTGGACCGGCAGCCTCGTGCTCGGTCACCTGGTCCCGCTCGCGCTGTTGTGGGTGGGCGCACCCGTCCTAGCGGCGGTCGGTGGGCTCGCGGCGATCGTCGGGCTGTACCTGTACGAATACGCGTTTGTCATGGCGCCGCAGGAGGTGCCGAATAGTTGACAGGTAGTAAAAAGTGCAAAGTAAAAAGTGCAAAGTAAAAAGTGCAAAGTAAAAAGTGCAAAGTAAAAAGTGCAAAGTAAAAAGTGCAAAGTGCAAATTGTAGGGTTGGCGTCGCGCCTGATTGGCGTGGATGGCCGGCTAAAAAATGATGTCATCTCGACCGCAGGCGCCGGCTTGCCGGCGCTGAAGCGGAGAGACCTCCCTGAGCCGAGCAATGCGTCATTCCTTGGGAGGTCTCTCCGCTATGGCCCGATAAATCGGGCCTTTGGCCGAGATGACATAATGCGCGAGTTTATATGACTAATCGTTCAAATCGACTCGAAACCTTCTTCGCCCGGCTCCTCAACCGTGAGCGCAACCCCGTGGCGCCGCCGCGCGAGGACGGGTTCGGGCTGCCGGAGTTTGCGCCGACGGACCACAAGCCGGAATCCATCCCGCCGGCCGAGATGACCACCGTCCTCCACCCGGATGGACGCATGAGCCAGTACCCGCCGGCCGACCGGTGGGATGACTGGGTGGAGTGGGATGGCAAACTCTGGCCGGAAAAGGTCGCCCGCCGCTACACGCTGGTCCCGACCACCTGCTTCAACTGCGAAAGCGCCTGCGGACTGCTGGCGTATGTCGACCGCGAGACGCTCGGCGTCCGCAAGTTCGAGGGCAACCCGCATCACCCCGGCAGCCGGGGGCGCAACTGCGCCAAGGGGCCGGCCACCCTCAACCAGACGTACGACCCCGAACGCATCCTCTACCCCCTCAAACGGGTCGGTGAGCGCGGCGAAGGGAAGTGGAAGCGGATCGGCTGGGAGCAGGCGCTGCAGGAGATCGGGGATAAGATGCGCGCCAGCCGGCTTCAGCGGCGCGACGGCATCATGTACCACGTCGGCCGGCCGGGGGAGGACGGCTTCACGAACCGATGCATTCAGGCCTGGGGCGTCGATGGGCATAACAGCCACACCAACATCTGCTCGGCAGGCGCCCGTGCGGGGTATTTCTTCTGGTCCGCCGGCGACCGCCCGAGTCCGGACTACGCCAACGCCCGGGTCATCCTCCTCATCTCCAGCCACCTCGAAACCGGGCACTACTTCAACCCCCACGCCCAGCGCATCATCGAGGGGAAGGAAAAAGGCGCGAAGCTCATCACGTTCGACCCGCGCCTGAGCAACACCGCCTCGAAGAGCGACGTCTGGCTGCCCTCCTGGCCCGGCAGCGAGGCGGCCATCCTGCTCGCCATCTCGAATTATCTCATCCAGAACGATCGGTACGACAAAGACTTCGTCCGCCGGTGGGTGAACTGGGAAGAAACCCTGGCGCATTTCACGAGCCATCCTGAACCCGGCCTGGCCTGGTCTCCCGATCATACCCCGACCTTTGCCGCGTTCGACCGGCTCCTGAAAGCGCTCTACGCCGAGTTCACGTTCGAGCGCGCCGCGGAGGAGTCGCAGGTGCCCATCGACCGGATCCGGCAAACGGCGGAGTACGTGGCGGATGCGCAGGGCCGGCTCGCGGCGCACGTCTGGCGCAGCGCGGCCATCGGCAACCTGGGCGGCTGGCAGGTGGCGCGCTGTCTGTTTTTCCTGAACGTCCTCACAGGGAGTGTCGGGACGAAGGGTGGGACGTCGCTCAACACCTGGAATAAGTTCGTCCCGAAACCCTTCAAGATCCCGCCGGCCTTTAACGCATGGAACGAGCTCCATCTGCCCGTCGAGTGGCCGCTGGCGTTCTACGAGATGAGCTTCCTGCTGCCGCACTTCCTGGAAGAGGAGCGGGGGGAGATCGATGTCTATTTCACGCGTGTCTACAACCCGATGTGGATCAACCCCGACGGGTTTATGTGGATGAAGGCGCTGAAGGACGAGCGAAAGATGAAGTGCCATGTGGCGCTGACGCCGACCTGGAACGAGTCCGCCTGGTTCGCCGACTACGTGCTGCCCATGGGCCACGCCGGCGAGCGGCACGACCTGATGAGCCAGGAGACCCACGCCGGCCAGTGGCTCAGCTTCCGCCAGCCCGTGCAGCGCGTGGCGATGGAGCGCCTCGGGAGGTCGGTCGAGTTTACCTATGAGTCCAATCCTGGCGAGGTGTGGGAAGAAAACGAGTTCTGGATCCAGCTCTCCGCGCGGATGGACCCCGACGGCGTGCTGGGCATCCGGCCGTATTTCGAGAGCCCGTACCGGCCCGGCGAGATCATCACCGTCAACGAGTACTACCGCTGGATCTTCGAGAACAGCGTCCCGGGCCTGCCGGCGAAGGCGGCCACCGAGGGCCTCACCCCCCTCGCCTACATGCGAAAGTATGGCGCGTTCGAGGTGGTGAGCGAGAACTACATCCCCTACGAAAAGCCGGTGGAGGGCGGGGTGGACATCGAGGGCGTGGCGCGCGCCGGCTTCAGGACTCCCAGCAAAAAGCTGGAGTTTTTTAGTCCAACATTGCACGCCTGGGGCTGGCCGGAGAAGGAATACACGATCCCGTGGTTCCTCAAGAGCCACGTGCATCCGGACAACATCGACCGGGCGAAAGGGGAGATGCTGCTCCTGCCGACGTTCCGGCTGCCGACGCTCATCCACACCCGAAGCGCCAACGCGAAGTGGCTCTACGAACTGAGCCACAAAAACCCTGTGTGGATGCACCCGATCGACGCCCGCCGGCTCGGGATCGGGACGAACGACCTCGTCCACGTCGAAACCGAAATCGGTTTTTTTGTGGATCGGGTCTGGATCACCGAGGGCATCAAACCCGGCATCATCGCGATGAGCCACCACCTGGGACGTTGGCGGCTGAAGGAGTCCGAAGGCGTCAGCCGCGGCGCGTCGAACCTGGTGGAGTTGGGGGAAGATGGGCAGGGAGGCCAGTCGTTGCATGTGCTCCATGGCGCGACGGCCTGGCGCTCGTTCGATCCCGACACAAGCCGTATCTGGTGGGAAGACGTGGGTGTCCACCAGAACCTGACACACGGCGTCCACCCGGATCCCATCAGCGGGGCGCACTGCTGGCACCAGAAGGCCTTCAGCGTCCGCAAGGCCGACGCCGGCGACCGCCACGGGGACGTATTCGTTGATACCCGGCGCTCGATGCAGGTGTACCGCGAGTGGCTGGCGCTGGCCCGGCCAGCCACCCGGCACAGTCCGGACGGCCTCCGCCGGCCGTACTGGCTGAACAGGCCGCTGAAGCCGGTCAAGGAGGCCTACGCCTTGCCGGCGGCTTCGCCGCGTGGCGATGGCGTCAGGCAGTGAGGGTTAAAGGTTCGAGGTTTAAGGTTTAAGGACGCGTACCTTGAACCCTATCCATTGAACATTGAACTGTTGACCTTGAACCTTCCACCACCATGAACGAAGCATCGCTCGAGCGTGCACGTGGCCTGGCCTACGATAGCCTGGGCCGCTGGCTGTCCGGCGCCGTGGATGAGGCGTTGTGGCAAGAGGTGTGTGGTCTGTTCTGGCCAGACGCCGGAGGCGCCTTCGATGCGGATGAGGAAGCGGCCCGGTACCAGCAGCTCATCGGATTCAACATCTTGCCCTACGCCAGTGTCTACCTCGAGCCCGAGGGCCAGCTCGGGGGGGCCGTCTCGTCGGATGCCCTGGCCCACTACGCCGGCACCGGCTTCTCGCTGCCCGCGGATGCGTCCGCGCCAGACCATATCGCCGTCGAACTGTCCTACATGCACTACCTGAGCGGCTACCGCGCCGATGCCCTGGCCGCCGGCGCGACGCCGGCCGCCGACCGATGGGGCGAACGGTTCCAACTATTCCTGGCCCATCATGCGCTCCACTGGATGCCGGTCTTCCTCCTGTCCCTCCGCCGGCAGGGCGACGACCGCTACGCCGTCCTGGCGGACATGCTGCTCGAGGTCGTACTCGACCATCACGCGTCGCTGTCCTCCGTTCCGCCCGCTCCCCATACCCGGCCGGCCGCACCCGATATCCTGAGCCGGCCCGACACCGGTCTGAAGGACATCGCCCTTTATTTCACTCGCCCGGTGTGGTGCGGCGTCTTCCTCGGGCGAGACGACATCGGCCGGCTTGGACGGTCCCTGACGCTACCCATCGGGTTCGGGGATCGGGGGCAGAGCATGACCAACTTGCTCCGAGCCGCCGTGACGTACGATCGGTTGCCCGACCTCCTCGCCGGCCTGCGCTACCTGATTGGCAGCGAGCGTTTCGCCCTGGAGGCGATCGCCGATGCCTACGCCTCCGACACGATCGCCGAGGCCGTGCAGCCCTGGCTTATACGCATGGCGGGATCGATCGAACTAATCGGGCGAATCGAATCCGGCGCGCAGGGGATGGTTCAATCCTCATAAACCAGCGACGCCGCTTCTTTGGGCCCGAGTTCGATTTCCGGCAGACCCTGGATGTGGCGCACGGCCCGGTAGGGGCTCAGGAAGATCCTATCCGCCCCGAGTCGGTCCGCCAGACCCGAGCGGCGCAGGACGCCCTCTACGGATCCGTGTATCCCGGCGAAATACAGGGCGATGTGGTGTTTCGCGAGGTTGTCGACGATGCTGAACAGCGCCGTTACGGCCGTCGTGTCCAGGTCGTTCACCGAACTGGCGTCGATCACGACGCCTCGGACCCTGTTCGACACCGGGTCGCACTTCTCGAGGATCAGATCCTTCAGGAAATCCGCGTTGGCATAGGAAAACGAGGCGTCCACACGGAGAACGAGCACCCCTTCGACCTCACGCGCCTCCGGGTACAGGTTGAGGTCCCGAAACGAACGTGTACCGGGAAGATGCCCCAGGATGGCGAAGTTCGGCCGGCTGATCCGATACATGATCGCGACGACCGACGCCGCGATGCCCACCAGGATGCCGGCCTCGAGGCCGAAGCCTAGCGTCATGAGAAACGTCATCATGGCGAGATGGCCGTCGGTACGTTTCATCCGATAGAGCTGTACGAGCTCGCGCACATCGATGAGTCCGAACGCGGCGACCATGATGAGCGCGGCGAGGATGGGAATGGGGAGATAATACAGCAGCGGTGTGAGGACCAGCAGCGTCAGGCCGACGAGTAGCGCCGCAAACGCGTTGGCGGCCCGCGTCTGGGCGCCGGCGCGCTCGTTCACCGCCGTCCGGCTGACGCTGCCGGAGATAGGAAAACTCTGGAAGAAGCTGCCGGCCACGTTCGCCATCCCGAGCGCCAACAGCTCTCGGTTGGGCTTGATGGTGTAGTCGTGCCGCGCCGCGAACGACTTCGCGAGGGACCCTACGTTCGAGAACTGGATGAGGGCCAGCATGAGCGCGGTCGGTGCGAGAGTCTGGATGGCCCCCCAATCGAATACCGGCGCCGCGAAAGCCGGCAGCCCGACGGGGATGGCGCCGACGATCGCCACACCCTGGAGATCCAACCGGAACAGCCCGGTCACGACGATGCCGAGCACGACCAGCAGGAGCGCGGCGGGGATTCGCCGCCAGCGATCGAGGATGAGCAGGAGAAACGCGCCGCAGAGACCGATCAGGAGGGAGAGGACGTGCGTGTCGCCAATCTGGCGGGCGGCGGAGTAGACGATGTCATAGATGTACTGGCTGCGCTCGAGTTCGAGGCCCAGGATGCTCGATAGCTGACTGAAGCCGATCATCGTGGCGGCGGCGGAGATGAACCCGAGGATGACCGGGCGGGAGAGCAGGTTGATCAGGAAGCCCATCCGGCCGGCGGCGAGCGCCAGGTGAATCGTCCCCACCATAAATGCATACAGCAAGGCCAGTTCGATGTAGCGCTCGCTGCCGGCCTGCGCCAGCGCGCTCAGCGCAAAGCCCATGATGAGGCTATCGACCGCCGTCGTGCCCACCGCGAGGTGACGCGAACTGCCGGCGATGGCGTACACGAGCAGCGGTACCAACGAGGCATAGAGCCCGTAAATGGGCGGCAGCCCCGCCAGGAAGGCATACGCCATTCCCTGCGGCACGAGCATGATGCCTACCGTGAGCCCCGCTGTTATATCGCCCGGTAAACTGCGCCGGGCGTAATACGCCAGGCTGCGCAGGAGTCGATGGATTTCGGCGGCCGGGAGGCGCATGGCGTGGGGCTATAAGGCTTCTACGATACGGCTTCTACGGATTTTCCTTTTTCTTCTCGGTGGTGCGATGCCCAGTCGGCGTACATCCCATCAACATATACGACATCGAATCCGAGGCGGTCCAGCAGCGATGTTGCGGCCGCGGCGCGGGCGCCGCTCCGGCAGTACACCAGGTAGGTGCCGCTCTTATCCAATTCACTGCTGCGGAGGAGTAGGCGCGTGTGGGCGATGTTGATCGCGCCCGGCACGTGGCCCTCTTCGTATTCGGCGAGCCGGCGGACATCCAGCACGCGGGTATGGGGCTGTTGGCGGACCGATTCGAGGGCCCGGGTTTCGACCGTCGGCGTGGCGACGAGGTCCAGTGAGGCCAGTGCGGAAGCAGGGGCGTAGCCCTCGATCGCGTCGAGCCCGATACGGACGAGGTTCAGCACGGCATCCTGGATATCCTTCGGGTCCTCCACGATCAGGTAGATCGGCTGCTCCGGGGTGACGTAGGAGCCGGCAATGGTATTCATCGTTTTTCCGATCGGGGCGTAAATCGAGCCGTCCAGATGCCCCTTCATGAAGGCCGTTGCGTCGGCCCGGGTGTCGAGCACCACGACATCGGTGCGGCCGACGAGCACCTGGAGCTCCGCCGCGCTCAGCGCCTTCGGATGCGGCAGGCTGCCCAGAATACGAGGCCCGTTTTTGTTTTCGTGTTTCATCCGGGCGAAGTACATCGGCGGCTCGGGCTGGCCGTCCAGGATGCGCTCTACGAAGACATCTTCCCCTTCGCGGGCGGCCAGGATGGAGGCGTTGAAGCGGCGCTCATAGCCCACGGTCGACTCCGGCACGGCGCCCAGGGCCTTGCCGCAGGCGCTGCCGGCGCCGTGGCCCGGCCAGATCTGGAGGTAGTCGGGCAGATCGAGGAAGTCCTGCACCGAGGCATACAGCCGGCGGGCGGAGGGCTCCATGGCGCCGGCCTGGCCGGCGGCCGACTCGAGGAGGTCCGGCCGGCCCAGGTCGCCCACGAATACAAAGTCGCCCGTGACCATGCCCATCGGCTCGTCGGCGCCGCCGCCGAGATCGGTGACCAGGAAGCTGATATGCTCCGGCGTGTGGCCGGCGGTATGCACCACCTCAAACTGGATGTTGCCGATCTTGAACCGGTCCTTGTGCTTCACCGGGCGGAAATCGTAGCCCCCGCGCTGCGCCCAGAGGTATTTCCAGTTGGCGTCGCCTTCATCGGACAGGTACAGGGCCACGCCCAGGCGCTCGGCCATCTCGCGGGCGCCGGAGAGGTAATCCGCATGGATGTGGGTTTCCGCCACCGCGACAATCCGGAGGTCTTCCGAGGCGGCGACGTCGATGTAGCGATCGATGTCCCGCATCGGGTCGATCACAAGGGCTTCGCCGGTACGCTGGCATCCGATGAGGTAGCTGTACTGGGCGAGGTTGGGTTCGAAAAGCTGGCGGAAAAACATGGGCGCTTGTAGGGTCTTGCCGCGCCCGAGAACGGGAGGGCAAGACGCTGTTTAGTGATGCATACCTGTTATAACAAGTGGCTTTTTGTATGGTTCCTTGTGACTTTTAGGCAAGATAGGGATTAGTTGGTGAACTGAGGATAGGGCTGGATGGCCGGCGCGTCATTGGGGCATGCAAACGCCGCGGCGGGTCCCGGCTCCATAAAAAAGTGCGCGACGCCGATGGCCTCCGCGAGGCCCGAAGCCTGGAGCTTATCCATCACCGGGCCCTTCACGCCGCTCACCAGCAGCCGGATGTTCTGCCGGCGCAGGGTCTCCAGCACCTCGCGGAGGGCATGGATGCCGCTGGCGTCGATCTGGTTGACGGGGTAAGCGTCGAGGATGAGGGTGTGCAAGGCCGGGTCGGAGGCGACGATGGTATTGATCCGTTCGCGCAGGTAGCCGGCGTTGAAGAAGTAGAGGTTGGCATCCATCCGAAAGATGACCACGCCGGCCTGCACGATGGCGTTCGGGTGCCGCAGGATGTTGCGAAACACGTCCGAGCCGGGGATACGGCCCATGACGGCGGTGTGGGGATTGCTGCCCTCGTGCAACACCATCGCGAGCGAACTGACAACGCCTACCAGGATGCCCTCTTCGATCCCCAGCCAGAGGGTGGCGCCGAAGGTGATCGCCATCAACACCAGGTCGCGCCGATCGGCGCGCCAGAGAAACTGCACCTCTTTGAAGTCGATCAAACCGATCACCGCCACCATGACGACGGCGGCGAGCACGGCCTGGGGCATGTAATAAAAGAGCGGGGTGAGGAAGAGGAGCGTGAGCCCGATCAAGCCGGCGCTGAATACGGCCGCCAGGTTGGTCCGTGCGCCGGCCTGGGCGTTCACGGCCGTACGCGAGAATCCACCCGTCGTCGGGTACGCCATCAGGAATCCGCCGATGAGGTTGGCCAGGCCGAGTGCCACCAACTCCTGGTTGGCGTCCACTTCGTATCGGTTCTTGGTCGCGTAGACCTTGGCGACCGCGATGGACTCGGTGAAGCCGATCAAGGTGATCGTGAGCGCCGTGGGTAACAGGGCGCGAAAAGTGTCGAGCGAGGGCACGGGGAAGGCCAGGCCCGGGAGGCCGCCGGGAATGTCGCCTACGACGCGCACGCCGGCATCGGCCAGGTGGAATCCCCAGACGACCAGGGTGCTGAGCGCCACGGCAGCCAGCCCGCCCGGCCACCGGGGACGCCGCTTGCGCAGTATCCAGACCAGCGCGATGCTTGTTAGCCCAATGACGACCGTCAGAAGGTGCACCTCGGCGGCCGACCCCCAGGCTTCGCCGAGGATCTGGAAGATGTTACTCGAGCCGCTGAGGGGGACACCCAGCAAGTGCTTCAGCTGGCTGAGCCCGATGATGAGCGCCGCCGCCGCCGTAAACCCGGTCAACACCGAGTGGGACATGAAATTCGACAGGAACCCGAAGCGGGCCAGCCCCAACACGAACTGGAACAGCCCGACCATGACGGCGAGCACCAGGGCGAGTTCGATGTGGCGGGCGGCATCGCCGCCGGCGAGCGGCGTGATGCCGGCCGCCACCAGCAACGAGATCATCGCGACTGGCCCGACCGCCAGCTGCCGCGAAGTCCCGAAAAACGCATACACGATCAGCGGCGCGAGCGACGCGTACAGCCCGTAGATCGGCGGCAAGCCGGCGATCAGGGCATACGCCATGCCCTGGGGTATCAGCATAACGCCCACCGTCAACCCGGCCGTCAGGTCTCCCCCGAGCTGGTCCTTCCCGTAGGAGGGTAGCCACGTCAGAGAAGGCAGATATTGGCGTAACGCAAAAGACATTATGGTTCCGTATGCGGCGACGACGAACCGGCATCACCGCCTTGATCCTTAAACGTCGAACCTTGAACTCCTTTAGTGAGGCAGGCGATGGCGGAGCGCGCCATAGGCCCAGGTGCCGGCGATGGCGGAAAGAAGGGGCACGATGAAGACGGGCATCCCGCCGCCGATCAGGGCGTACAGCGGCCCGGGGCACGCCCCGGTCAACGCCCAACCAAAACCGAATAGGATGCCGCCGGCCCACTGGTTGATGCCCCGGTCAAACGGCTTTATCTCCACCTGGATGTCCGCCCCAAGTATCGTCTTCAACCGTGTCCGCTGGATCAGCGCCACCGATGCGGCGGCGACAACCAGCGCGCTGCCGATCACGCCATACATGTGGAAGCCCTGGAAGCGAAACATCTCCTGGATCCTGTACCAGGAAATCACCTCTGTTTTTGTCAGGATGATGCCAAAAACCACACCCAGGGTGAGGTACAGGGCGACTTCAACGGGTCGCTGCCCCAGCAAGGTGCGCGAATCGAGCGTTAGACGTTCTGTTGCCGTAGTCATGGTTAAACGCTAGTTGAACAGGATCGGGTAAATCAGAAAGGTAACAATAATCCCTCCGATGAAGAAGGCGATCGTGGCGTAGAGCGAGGCCTTCTGGAAGGTGGCCAGGCCCATGATGGCGTGGCCGGACGTGCACCCGCCGGCATACCGCGCCCCGAACCCGATCAGAAAACCACCCACGATCATGATCACGAAACCGGGCAGGGTTCCCAGCGCCTGCCATGAGAACAACTCGCTCGGCGCCATCCCGGTGAAGTCGCGGATACCGTACACCGCCAGATCCGCCCGAGTCGCCTCCGAAATCGCGATCGGATCCGGGTTGGACAGCCAGGCGCCGGCGATAAACCCGCCCAACACGATGCCGGCGACGAAGAGCAGATTCCATCCACCCTCCGTTTTCCAGTCGTACTTCAGGTAGGGGTTGGAGCCGGGTGCGACGGCCGCGCACACGTGCCTCAGGCTTGAGGAAACGCCAAAGGACTTCCCGGTCAACAGCAGCAACGCCGGCACCATCAATCCGATGATGGGGCCCGCGATATACCAGGGCCAGGGTTGAGAAAGGAATTCAATCATAGTAAAAAAGTGTTGTTGTGTTTACATGTAATAACATGTATGCATGTTGGTGAGGGGAGGTTCCGAAGCGTTACACGGATTTAGCAAGAAGTTGCCAGCAGTACCACTGCATGCGGGGGAGGTGGAAGGGGCCTTTCCAGAGGTTGCCTTTGAGGCGGACCGACAGCCGGCCGTCGCGGTGCAGGTAGCCGTACCACTCGCCGTGTTCGGGGTCGGGGAAGTGGCGGTACGCCCAGTCGTGCACCAACTGATGCCAGCGGGCATATTTTTCGTTGCCGGTCATTTCGTAGGCGAGGAGGGTGGCGATGATGGTCTCGTTGTGGGGCCACCAGAACTTCATGTCGTGCCAGTACTCCTGCACAGGGCGGTTGTCGATGTCGCGGAAATACAGGATGCCGCCGTATTCGGTATCCCAGCCGCGTTCCCACATCCAGTCCAGGATATCGAGGCCTACGCGGGTGAGTTCGGGGTCGTTGTTACGGTGGCGCGCTTCGTGGAGGATGAACCAGGCGGCCTCGATGGCGTGCCCGGGGTTGAGGGTGCGGCCGTCGAAGTGGTCGACAAATTCGCCTTTGGGGCCGACGGTTTCCAGCACCACCCGCCGATCGGGTTTCATGAAGTCCCGCCGGATCTCCTCGATGCACCGGTCGATATGGGCGGTGCATCCAGGGGCGTCGATCGTGTCGCGGAGGGTTTGGGCGAGGTTGATCGTGATCATCGGGATGCCGATGCCTTTGGTTTGCCGGGTTTCGGGGTAGACTTTCGGGGGCAGGGCGCCGGGGGTGTTGGCGTAGTGGATGAAGGTCTCGAATAGCCCGACGGCCTCTTCGGCGGCGCGTCCATCGCCGCTGGCGCGGGCATACGAGGCGAGCGCCATGGCGCCGAAGGCCTCGGAGAAGACGTAGCGGCGTTTGCGCAGCGGCCGGCCCTCGCGGGTGACCTGAAAGAACATCCGCCCGTCGGTGTCGAAGCCGTGCTTTCGGATGAAGTCCACCCCGTGCTTCGCGAGGTCGAGCCACTCAGTCTTGCGCTCCACGGTGTTGTAGAGGGTGGAGAGGAGCCAGGTGAAGCGGCCCTGGGGCCAGATCCCCTTGTCGGTGTCGAGCACGGACCCGTCGCGGTCCAGGGCGATAAGGAACCCGCCGGCCTCCCGGTCGACGGCGTGGCGGATCCAGAACGGGACGGTGTCCAGCAGCAATCCGTCGCGGTACGTTTCGAGCAGATGGTGGCGATGCGCAGGGGTCATACGGGCTCAGACTGGGCGTTGGAGGGGGCGAATGAAGGCGTCGATGCCGGCAAGCGCCTCAAACAGCGCCTGTCGATCGGCGGAGGAAAGGGGGCGCAGGGGCAGGCGGACGGGGCCGCACGGGGCGCCTACCATCTCCATGACCGCTTTGCCCGCCGAAAGTCCACCGCAGCGGCCGAGGATATCGACGAGCTGGACGGAGGTGCGCTGCAGCCGCATGGCTTCCTCGCGCCGGCCGGCGTCGTGGGCCGCCAGCATCGCCTGGTACAGCGGCGCGATGTAGTTGTACGTGCTGCCGATGGCGCCGGAAGCGCCCACCGCGACGGCCGCGAGCAGCATCTCGTCGTACCCAAAGTACCGGTCCAGATCGGGCCCCGCCGCCGGCCGGCAGGCCTGGAAGCGGACCAGGTCCGGGCTTGAAAACTTGAGCCCTGCGAAGTTCGGGATCTGCGCGGCAAGGGCCTGGAAGACGGCGTCCGGCGGGATCCGAGCCCCGGTCATCGATGGGATCTCGTAATAATAAAAGGGGAGCGGCGCGACGGCTTCGGCAATCGGGGTCAGGAAGGCCACGACCTCCTCGACGCGTTGCGGCACGAAATAAAACGGCGCCAGGGCCGAGACCCCGGCCGCCCCAATGGAGCGGGCATGCGCCGCCAGCCGGATCGCGTCCTGCTGGCACGGGTGCCCGGCGTGAACCAGCACCCGGAGGCCGTCGCTTTCGGCTGCCCAGCGCGCCGCGAGTTCCATCCGTTCCTCCGTGGTCATCGACGCAAATTCGCCCGTGGTGCCGCAGACGAAGACGGTGTCCAGGCCGGCCTCGCGGTATAACTCGGCCAGGGCGGGAACGCCATCCAGGTTCAGCCGGCCATCCGGATGAAAGGGCGAATAAGCGGCGGGGATGAGGCGAAACAGGGCGGAGCGACCGATCATGGGGTTGGTGCGGGGTGATCAGGCTGAAGTAGGGCCTGGGAAGATACGGTCCGCTGCGCACACATGGAATGTGGGCGAAATGAGCGACGTCTAGGATCCTGTAAACCAGTTCTAAACGGGATTATGGTGATGACGATGGAAAATGCATTGAAATACAAGCACGTCGGGACCTCCTTCGTCCTGATGGTCGCGCTGGCGCTGGCCGGCTGCGATTCGGTGTCGAATACGATGGATGCCAGCGGGCCGGCCGCGACGAACCCCGCCGTCGCCCGGTTGGTGGATGATCTGGCGTTGGATCCACGCCAGGTCGAGGCGCTCCAGCCGGCTTTGGACGACCTCGGCGAGCGTTCGCCAGAGACGCTCTGGAAGGCCGCGGCCAGCCTGCAGCAGACGCTCACGGCCGAGCAGAAGACGCGGCTGATGGAACGAGCGCGCGAGAATGACCGTGGGCCGGCGATGGCGGGCCGCGCGGGTCGTGCGCATCAGGATGGGGCGAATGCCGAGGGGATGCGACGCGGTCGGCACGGCGGCGCGCGCGATTCGAGCGCTGCGATCGGCGAACGCGGTGCGTTCCGGCGGGGAGATCGGTCCGATGGGGCCGGGCGTGCGGAACAGATGACGGCCGCGATGGTCGACGTCCTGGGCCTGACGGCGGAGCAGCAGCAACAGCTCAAGGCGCTGCGTGAGTCGCAACGCGGGCAGATGGAGGCGATGCGTGACGCGACGCCGGCGGATAGCACGCGTCGGGCCTCCTTCATGGCGATGCGCGAAACGCACCGGGCCGCCATGGAGGCGATCCTGACCGAGGCGCAGCGGGAGACGATCGCGATCCACCGAGCCCTGCTGTTTAGCGCCCACGAGCCGTCCGGCCGCGGCGGCAAGCGATCCGCTCGTTAACCGAGTTGCGTCCCGGGATCACGCACATGGATTTCTTGTTCGATCCCCGGGCCCCGGGAGGGCAGGGCCGTGCGAGGTCGCGCGTCCCTGCCGCCCACCTTCGTGAAATCGATGCCCGAACTCGCCTTCGAACCCACCATAGTGCACGCTGAAGCGCCGCGTCGTCCCCAGGTGATCGTGCCTGACCAGGAGCTGGTCGACCGCCTTCGGGCCGGCGAGCGGCGGGCGTTTCGTGCGTTTGTCGATCAGCACCAGGGCCACGTCACCTTTACGGTGGTGTCCATGATGGGGCGGACGGAGGAGGTAGATGATGTCGTCCAGGACGTGTTCGTCCGATTCTACGAATCCCTCGACCAGTTTCGGGGGGAAGCGAGTGTGACGACGTATCTCAAACGGATCGCCGTCAACCGGTCGCTGGACGCACTGCGCCGGCGCAAGCGCTGGCACGCCCGCTTCCTCAGCCGAGACGACGAACACAACGGCCTCCGTGAGCCGGCGGCCGTCGAAACCCTGCCGCTGGAACGCAACGAACGAGCGGCCGAGGTCCACCGCGCCATCGCGGCGCTGTCGGACAAACACAAGGCGGTCGTCGTCCTGCGGCTCCTCGAAGGCTTCTCGACGGAAGAGACGGCCGACATATTGAACATTGCCTACGGCACGGTGCTCTCCCGCTTAAGCCGCGCCACGGAAACCCTAAAGCATTCCCTGCAGTGGCTGTTGCGGGATGCGCGCTGAGAATGGATAACAGGCAATTGAATACGATGCTGCGCTGGCTGGATGACCGGCTCTCCGACTCGGACCGACGCGTGTTCGAGGCGGAATTGAACCGCTCGGACGCCCTACGCGCTGAAGTGGACACGCTGCGTGTGCTGCGCCAGGGCATGCAGGAGACCCTCCACTCCGAAGCGGCCGCCGCCGCCGACCCCTACCTGGCGGACCGTGTGCTGCGCCGGATTGCAGCGCCCCGCCCCGTCTTCGCCGACGACCTCGCCCTCTGGCTGGGACAGGTGTTCCGGCCGGTCGCCATCGCAGGCGCCCTGGTGGCGGTGCTGCTGGCCGGCTATAACGTTCGCCTCTCCCAATCCTTCGCCACCGAATCGTCCACCGCTGAGGCCATGCTCGGCCTGCCGCCCGTATCCGCGGCGTCGGTGTACGATCTGGATGTGTTCGCCGCCCAAACCGCCGTCGCGCCATGACCTCTCGATCGACCTCCCTCCTCATCGTGCTGGGCACCCTCGTCGTCGGCATCGCCATCGGCGCGCTCGCCACAGGTGCGATCATGAACAACCGTTTGGACGAGCTGGAGGCGCTCCGCATGCAGGGCGGCGTCCAGTCGTTCCTGGAGCGCGGCATCCAACCTGTCGACGACGCCCAGCGAGAGCGCATTCGCCAGGCCATCGAGGGGGTCGAGAGTCGGCAGATGGAACTCCGCCGCCGCATGTTTCAGGAGCACCGGATCCTGTTCGACTCACTGCGCGCCGAGCTTGACGTGATCCTGACCGACGATCAAAAAGAACAACTTAGCACCATGATGACCCGTGAGCGCGAGCAGTTCAAGCAGCGGCGGGGCCGGGGCGACGGCCCACCGCCGTTCCCGATCGATGGCGCCCATCGACGCGGCGACCGTCATCGGGACGGCGACTCGCATCGCGGCGATCAGGATTCGGACTCCACGAAGACGCCCTGACGATCCTGCAACGGTATGGCGATGTTACTGTGCCGCCAGCCGGCCGGCTTCGAACACAAACACGGGATGCCCCTCGAGCATCTTCGGCACCTGCTGAGCCGAGGATGCGCGAAGATCGACGACGCCCACCATGATCGCCGGCTCGCGGCCAACGGTCAACCCGATGCCGACGGAAACGACGCCGGGAATGGCCATCAGCGCGTCCTCGTGCATCCGTTTGGCTTCCTGGATGGTCATGGCAGGCATTATAGGGTGACACCCAGGGTGGAAAACACGTTCTCGATCCGGTTGATGATCGTGGTGGATGTACTGCCGGCGAACAGGAGACCCACGATCCGATTATTCGTGTCCAGCACGGCCGAGCCGCTGTCGCCGCCCTGGCTCATGGCGCCGGCCATCAGCTGGTCCACAAACCGCGCCGTCAGCCCCGCGCCGTAGGAGACGCTCGCCACGACATCGATCTGGATGATCTCGCCGCTGGTCAATTCGGTCGTGCGGCCGCTTTTTTTGACGGCCAGCCCGAGGGTGCCGGCGGCCTGCCCCTGGATCGTCCCGATGTCGAGGACGTTGTTCGTCACGTCCGAGGCATTGAGGGGTCGTGCGAGCGCGGCGTCGACGAGGTTGTCGGCCGCCCGGACGCTGCCCGTCGTGCCACCCGAGGCGCTCCCGCGCACCACCTGCAACCTGTTCTTGCTCCCGAACAGCCTCGAAACGCCGTTCACGACAGAGGCCGCGCCACCGATACACGATCCGCCAC
>JAWXAX010000054.1 GCA_034439735.1 Rhodothermales bacterium
CATCTACAATGTGGCGGAGCGGGCCGGCGTGGCCATTTCGACCGTCTCCCGCGTACTGAATAACTCCTCGGATGTATCGGACCTGACGCGCGCGCGCGTGCTCCAGGCGATCGAAGAATTACGGTTCCGACCGGATCGCACGGCGAAGACCCTTGCCCAGAAACAAACGGAGTCACTCGTCATAGCGATGCCGTCTTTCACGACGCCGTTTCATACCGAACTACTGAAAGGGGTCCGCAGCCGTATCAAGGAATTGGAGTACGATCTCTTGTTGTTCGATCTCGGCTCCCGGAATCCTAAAGAGAAGTTGTTGGATTTCCTCAGCAAAGGCTCCGTGGACGGCCTGTTGCTTGCGATGCACGTAGACGACGAACTGGCGGATGAACTGCTGACCTTGAGCGCGCCAGTGGTCCTCATCGGCAATAAACGCCCGGAATTCGATTCCTATTATTGGGACGATGAGGGCGGCGCCCGTTCGGCCGTCAACCACTTCATACAGCAGGGACACCGGCGTATCGGCATCATCACCTCGCCCATCGAAGACGATGTCGTTCAGCAGCGCCGGATCGAGGGCTACCAGATTGCCATGAAGCGCGCCGGCATCGAAATCGATCCAAACTGGATGCAGAGCGGCCTGACGGAGAAACACGCCGGCATCAGCGAGGAAAGTGGCAACGAAGCCATGCAGGCCTTCCTGAGGCTATCCGAACGCGTTACGGCCGTGTATGCGATAGGTGATACGCTCGCTATCGGCGCCTGGTACGCCCTGCGAAAGGCCGGCCTCCGGGTGCCTCAAGACGTGGCGCTCATCGGCTACAACGACATTAAAACCAGCCTCTACATCGGGTTGTCGAGCGTGGATCAGAAAATGCAACAGGTGGGCCATCAGGCGACCGACCGTATGATCTTCCGCCTGCTCAACCGAAATACCGAGCAACGGGTGGATGTGCTGACGGTGCCCGAGCTGCGCGTGCGTGAATCTTCAACATTCGATCGTACCAAATAAACCGCAGCGTGCCCGTATCTTCGGCACCTCACTGGCCGTCGATCGAAACCACTGCTTTTATGTTGCCATACGCCGCCATCGAGCGCCAACTCGATGCCACGATACGTGAAACCCATTTGCCGATTGCCGGCGCTCGGTACCAGGGCAAGGTGCGCGACACCTACCGAGCCGGCTCGTACCTCGTGCTCGTCACCACCGATCGAATTTCGGCGTTCGACCACATTCTTCGCCAGACCATCCCGTTTAAAGGCCAGGTACTGAACCGGCTCGCGGCCTTTTTCTTCGAGCGAACGAAGGACATCATCGCCAACCACGTCATCGCGGTACCGGACCCCAATGTGACGCTGGCGCACGCCTGTACCCCTATCCCGATCGAGTTCGTCGTGCGCGGTTACCTCGCCGGCCACGCCTGGCGTACCTATGCCGATGGGCTTCGAACCCTGTGCGGCGAGCCGCTGCCAGAGGGTCTCCGGCAAAACAGCCGCCTCCCCGCGCCCATCCTCACGCCGGCCACAAAGGCCGACGAAGGACACGACGAAGACATCAGCCAGCACGAGATCCTGGAGCGCGGCCTGCTGGATCAGGCGACGCTCGATACCCTCGGCCAGGCGGCGCTCGCCCTGTTCCAGCGGGGCACCGAACTGGCGAAGAAACAGGGCCTCATTCTGGTGGATACCAAGTACGAATTCGGCCGCACCCCCACCGGTGATCTCCTGCTGATCGATGAAGTCCACACCCCGGATTCTTCCCGCTATTTCTATGCGGACACCTACGACGCTCTCCTGGCGGCCGACCAGCCCCAGCGCCAGCTGTCGAAGGAATTCGTGCGTGAATGGCTGATGGCGCAGGGCTTCCAGGGTAAAGAGGGGCAACGGCTGCCAGACCTGCCCGACACGTTCCGCTGCGAAATCGCGGCGCGGTATATCGAACTCTACGAAAAAGTCACGGGGCTTCCCTTCGAGCCGAACACCGACCCCGACCCCGCCGGCCGGATTGAACGCGCCGTCGCGGGCGCCCTTTTAAACGCTACCGACTAAACCCGGCGCTCACCCTCCCCCCTGCACCCACTCCTCCGTCCCGTCGGCGAAGTGCTCCTTTTTCCAGATGGGGACGTCTTTTTTCAGGGTGTCTATCAAGAACCGGCAGGCCTCGAAGGCGTCAGCGCGATGCGCAGACCCCGCGGCGAGGATGACGCTGGCTTCGCCGGCTGGCACCGGCCCCAGTCGGTGATGAAGGGCCACCCGTTCCAACTTCCAGCGGTCTTGCGCCGCCCGGGCAATACGCGCCATTTCTTTTAGCGCCATCCCCGGGTAACACTCATAGGAGAGGGTCACCGTCTCGCGCGACCCCGTCCACTGCCGGGTGGTACCGATAAACAGGTCGATTCCGCCTACCAGCGGCGTCGGCAGGTAGGCGGCAATCGCGGCTACATCGAGGGGATGCTCCTGGATGCAGAGCCAGACAGCGTCATTTTTCTGCTCGAGCCGTTCCATCATCCTCCACTTACCGGGGTGATCAGGGCCACGTCGTCGCCGGGGGAGAGGCGATACGTCTCCCGCTCGTACGCCTCGTTGATGGCAAGGCGAATTGTCGACCGATAGGCGGCAATATCGGGATACGTCCGCGCCAGTATATCGAGGAGGTCGCCGCCGGCGGAACCGGCCGGCACTTCCACGTCCAGGACTTCGCGACCCAACCGTTCCCGCAACACGCTAAACAGCTGAAGGCGCAGACGTAGGGGAGGCATGTCAGGGCTGTGGCTCATCACTTTAGCGGCTGGCGACAGCCTTTAGGGCGTCAAGATTCGGCATGTCGCCGGCGCTCTCCAGCACCTCCGCGTACTGCACCTTCCCATCCTTGCCGATCACAAACGCCGCACGACGCGCGATCCGGTCCAGCTTCATCGGCGTGAAGTCTCCCTTGTATTTCGCATGGTACGCGTCGGCCGCCTCGGCATTGTGATCACTGAGCAATGGAAATGTGAATCCGTTCACCTTTTTGAACTCCGCCTGTACAAACGGCGAGTCGGTCGAGATGCCGACCATCTGGGTTTCGCTCCCATACGCCGCGAGGTCGTTATTCACCGTATTAAGTTCTGTCGTGCAGACACTGGTGAAAGCGCCCGGGTAAAACAGGAGCACCACGTTTTTCTTGCCGAGCAGCGAAGACAACGTAAAAAGTTCTTTTTTATCGTCATACAGCGCGATTTCGGGGGCATTTTGCCCAACTGCAATGGCCATTCTTCTTCCGGATTACGTGAACATCTACTGGAAATATCTGACGTTACACCGCTCATCGTTTCAGTAAACACATCAGCGAAAACGGATGGCGCGAATGGGTTCGATGCGGGCGGAAACACTCGCGGGTATGTAGGCGGCAACGGCACACAGGCAGAGCGCCAGCACACCGACGAGTAGAAAATCCAACCCATTCAGGGCAATCGGCGCGGCCTGCATGTAATAGGCCTCTTCAGGCAATGGAATGAGATGGTAGCGTTCCTGGAGGAGCGCCAGTACGAGCGCCAGAACTTCGCCTATCGCCACACCGACGCCCCCCATCAGCACGCCCAGGTACAAAAATAGCCGGCGCAGCGTCGCTCGCGAGGCCCCCATGCTACCCAATACCCCGATCTCGGGGGTTTTTTCGAGCATGATCGTGAGCAGCGTTCCAACGATGTTGAACGCACCCACGAGCACGATGACGCCAATAACCAGGGGGATGATACTCTCCTGCAGGCGCACCCAGGCAAAATACTGGCGGAAGGATTCAAAGACTGTGCGCGCGTGTACCGGATACCCCAGCGCCGCATCGATCCGCGCCGCGGCGGAATCCGCCTCCTGCGGATCGGTCAACATGACGTCGATGCGAGTAGATTCGGTGGGGCCGTAGCTGAAGAGATCGCGCGCCGTGTCGATCCCGGCGAACACGTACAGCTCATCGAAATGGGCGAAAGATGTTTCATAGATGCCGGCGACCCTGAATTGTCGGGCTCTGGGGCGCAGCGGCCCCGGCGACGCGGCGCCGGCCTGAGAGGACCGCATCGAGTAAGCCACCACACGGTCGCCGACACGCAGCCCGAGCAGGCGCGCCAGCTGGGATCCGATCACCATGCCCGGCGCCTCGCCGGCCGCGGGCGTAAGCGTGGCCTCACCCGCCGTGAGATGGTCGGCGAAATACGCCGGCATGTGTTCGACCCCTCGGATCAGCACCCCATCGATTTCTCGCTCTGATCGCCGTAACAGAGCAAATTCCTCGACCACGGCCTGAACGTCCACGACTTCCGGCAAGGCCGCGATCTGCTCCGTCATGCCAAGCGTGTCCACGAAGGGCTCTTCCAGGAAGCTAACGGCCTGTACGTGGGCGCCAAAGCCGATGATCTTGGAGGTGATTTCCTCGCTGAACCCTCGCACGATGGCCAGCGCCAGCAGCAAGGCACAGACCCCGATCGCTACGCCCCCGATCGCCATGTAGGTGATAAAACGCACGAAACGCCGGCCCTCCGGCCGGCCCTGCGATTGGAGCAGATAACGCGTGGCGATATAACGCTCGAAGCGAGGTGGAAGCATGGGATTGCGACGGAGGCCTACAGACTGGCACGCGGTGGTGTGCCTGCGGTGGCACACAAACGGACGCCAGCGTGGGAGGATCCCTCCTCCCCCGATCGCCCCACGCCCAAACACCAGCCCGTCTGCTGAACCGTGTCCGTTTCTCACGGTTAAATGCCCGACAGCCACCCCCCTATTGCAATAACGGCTACTCATGAATAACTCCTCCAGCCACACGCCGCCACCGATCAACGAACCCGTCCTGTCCTACGCCCCCGGCAGCGCCGAACGGGCGTCGCTACAGCAGACGCTCGCCTCCATGCGGGCGCGGACTGTCGACATCCCGGCCTTCATCAACGGCCGGCGCGTCACCACCGGCCGCACCGCCCGCATCGCCCCACCTCACGACCATCGCCACACCCTCGGACACGTGCACCTCTGCGGCGCTGGCGAGGTCTACGACGCCATCGAGGCCAGCCTCGCCGCGCGGGAAGGGTGGATGAACATGCACTGGACCGACCGCGCCGCGATCTTCCTCAGGGCCGCGGAGCTGCTCGCCGGCCCGTGGCGCAATACGTTAAACGCCGCTACGATGCTCGGGCAAAGCAAAAACGCCCATCAAGCTGAAATAGACGCCGCCTGTGAACTGATCGACTTCCTGCGGTTCAATGTCCACTTCATGGAGCAGATCTACAACGACCAGCCGATCTCGCCGGCCGGCGTCTGGAATCGTCTGCAGTACCGCCCCCTGGAGGGCTTTGTATTCGCCGTCACCCCGTTCAACTTTACCGCCATCCAAGGCAATCTGCCCACGGCACCCGCCCTGATGGGCAATACGGTGATCTGGAAACCCAGTACTACCGCCGCGTACTCGGCCTATTACCTCTACCTGTTGCTCGAAGAAGCCGGCTTGCCTCCGGGTGTCATCAACATGCTCCCGGGCGACGGGCCCGATGTGGGCGATCCTGTCTTCGCCTCCGAGCATTTCGCCGGGCTCCATTTCACCGGCTCGACCCGCACGTTCCAACACATGTGGCGTACGATCGGAGAGAACATTGGCCGGTACCGCACCTACCCGCGCATCGTAGGCGAAACGGGGGGCAAAGATTTTATTGTGGCGCATGGCTCCGCCCAGCCGGAGGCCGTGGCGACGGCGATCGTACGCGGCGGATTTGAATACCAGGGCCAGAAATGCTCCGCCGCCTCAAGGGTGTATGTCGCTGCATCGATCTGGCCGGCCGTAGAAACTGCGCTTGCCGCCCAGATGCAGGAGATCACGATGGGGCCGGTGGAGCATTTCTCGCACTTCGTGAACGCCGTCATCGATGCGCCCTCCTTCGCGCGCATTACATCCTCGATCGACGCGGCGAAAGCCTCGGGGGTCGTCGAGGTACTCCATGGCGGAGGGTACGACGACCGCGAGGGGTATTTCATCGAACCCACCATCCTCCGTACGACAGATCCCTCGTACACGACGATGTGCGAGGAGCTTTTCGGCCCTGTCGTCACCCTCTACGTCTTCGACGACGCCGATTTCGACGCGACGCTGGAACTGGTGGATCGAACATCACCCTATGCCCTGACCGGGGCTATCTTCGCACGCGACCGCGCAGTGATCCGCCAGGCGCTTGACGCACTGTCCGACGCCGCCGGCAACTTCTACATCAACGACAAGCCGACAGGCGCCGTCGTGGGTCAGCAGCCGTTTGGGGGCGCCCGCGGCAGCGGCACTAACGACAAAGCCGGCGCCTATCAGAACCTGCTGCGCTGGGTGTCCACCCGGACCATCAAGGAGACGTTCGTCCCACCCCATCATTTTGGATATCCTTTTCTCGGCAGGGAGTAATCCATCAGGCGCGGTATCGTGTAGTCCATTTGCGCCAAAACGAGGGGGGAAGTCGGCCCGATGGCGCAACGGCTCATCGGCCTGCATGCGTACTATAGGGGCCGACCTTTTTTGTGCCCTGGCGTCCAGTGGCATCCTATGCCTTACGCGTGGATATGGAAGTACGCAGTTCCTCCTCGGATGAGTTAAACGCCCTGATTTCGTTGCTCGACGATCCCGATCGTCAGGTACAGCTCGCTGTACAGGATCGGCTGCGCGAACTGGGCCGTGGCGCATTTCCAGACCTCCGGAGGGCGCAATGCGTGGCGGAGGGTGCCTTGCGATCACAGCTTGGCGTGCTGCTCCATGAGTTACACTTTACCGACATCGCGCGGCGCTGGCGTCAATTGATGGACTCCAGCGCACCCGATGTTGAAGCCGGCGCGCTGCTGCTGGCGCAGCACCGATACCCCGACCTCGATCTTGCGGCGCTGATCGGCCGGCTGGATGGGATGGCCGAGGCGATTCGTACACGCGTCGAGGCGGCCAAGGGCGTCGGCCGCGCATTTGTTCTGAGCACGTACTTGTGCAATGAGCTCGGTTATGAGGGTAATCACGAGCGCTACAGCGACCCCAAAAATAGTTATCTGAATTGTGTGATCGAAAGCAGGCGCGGGATACCCGTGAGCCTGTGCACGCTTTTCCTCCTCCTGGGCCGGCGGCTGGGGCTACCGGTATTCGGCGTCAATATGCCGGCGCATTTCCTGGTGAAATATGAGGACGAACGCCACGAAGTTTTTTTCGATATATTCAACGGTGGCAATCCGATTCAAAAAGAACAGTGCGTTCAGTTCCTTCTCAAGGCCGGCCTCACGCCCAAACCGCGGTACTTTAAAGCGGCCAGCGGCCAGACCATCCTCATCCGCATGGTCTGTAATCTGTTGGCGCTGCCCCGCGAAGAAACACGCGGCACGTTCCTTACCGAACTAACCCACCTGGTCGAGCCCTGGAAGCCGAACACGAACGTGCTTTAGCCGTATCGCCCGTGCTCTCTTCCCCACCCCCCCTACCCTTTCGGTACCAAAGCGTTCGGTATCCGGAGCGAAACTCCCCGGCAGATCTGCTCAGCCTGGAGCTGTTTCAGCCCCTGATGGTGTGTATGGCGCCCGTCCTCCTGGCCTGCCTGATGACCATGTTGCTGGGCCGTCCCGTACTTGAACTCGCCCTCTGGGGGACCGGCGTGGCGCTCGCCGGCTCTATGTCTTGGACCTGGTTTCAACTCAACAAGCGTATCGTGGAAATCCGCTTCCAGGAAGGCAGAGTGGCCATGGTCTCCGCCTGGAAATCCGCCCAGAGCACCCCTCGCCTCGCCTGGGAGCGCGCCCTCGATCTACGCATCAACGAAAACGGTGCGCGTGCCATTATAGGTCATACGACCTACGACCTCACCCATGCGGATTGGTCCAGGCTCGACGAGATCGTCGCCCATCTCCGCGCGACCCAGCCCTGACGCCAGATTCCGGACACGGAACGCGACGGTATGAGGGTGGAGTAGCTAAAGGCGGTAGTACCTGTAGCGTCTTGCGGGGGGCATATGCGTCAAAAGCTGATGCCTCATGGTAGCATTTCTATGCCCCATGTCTCGAATTTCGAGGTACGTTTAACCCATACATGCCGGCGCCAGTTTGGTGGGATTCTTGCATAACGGGTTGATTATCGTTTGATGTGTTTCATCGCCGGCGACGCACGTCGACTTTCCATCGCGTTTTCCTTGCGTCGACCCCGAATTTATCCTTCTGGCACCCGAATCAGGGCCTCCTTCTATGACCAGACAACAAATCATCGCAGCGGCAGGGCAAATCGCGCAGGCCGTCGAACAAGCCGGCATCGCCGAACTGCTCGATCACACCGGCGAACGCTCGCTCCAGGATTACCTGAAGTCCTTCAAGCAATACAACATCCTGGCTGAAAAATTTAGCGAGGGCGCGCTCTTTCTGGAGCAAGAACTGGGATTCGCCTTGCTTCGCGAGCCGGATCCCTGGATCGTGATGTCCAAGAAAGGGGAACTCGATGCAGACAATCCGCTGCATAACATCACGGGAGTGTTAGCCACCCTTTCGGCCGTGGCCAACATGTTATCCGAAAGCCAGCTCGCCCGCACTTCCGAGCCCAACCGGGCCACCCTGTCTCTTGTGCTGTTTGAACAGGCTGAGGGCATGCCCTCCACCCCGCGCCGCATCGCGGATGCCCTGGAGAGTATCGCCGCGCTTTATGAGGCGTGCGCGCGTCTCCAGAACGCCTCCTACGAGGATCTGTGCGTGGTATCATGCGACTCGGGCAGCGACAAAGTGTTTGTATTCGAGGGGAGCGTCAATGTCGTCGGGGCCCTCAAGGAGTTGATCCAGTCGATCTGGGAACGCATCGTGTTTTACCGGGAGCGTACGCTTCAAGAACGTATTTCACTCCTGACCCACTCGTTGCCTGTGCTCGACAAAGTGACCGAGATGGCCCTGCACGGCACCATTTCCGCTGCCGACGCCGAGCACACGCGTAAGGCGATCGTCGCCGGCGTCAAGCGATTCCTGGCCAGCGGTTCGATGATGCAAAAAGCACTGGAGATTGACGCGATCGACGAACGATTGCTCATTATGTCCGAGACCTCGGCGCGTATCGCGGCGCCACCCGTGC
>JAWXAX010000055.1:2500-9546 GCA_034439735.1 Rhodothermales bacterium
GCTCCTTACCGACTGATGAATAAGCGATACCACTCTGTGCTGCATACCTACCCACTCCCCTTCCGTAACGGGGGCTCGTCCATAAATTGACAGAGGCTTCGCTACCGTGGGCAGAGTTCGTTACGGTTGGTTTGTATTTTAGCCCGTCTACTCTGCAAACTCATCGAATCCGTGTATGTCCGCTCAGTCACTCGCCTTTCCCGAAGTTACTTTACACCTGGCCATGGAACATGGGCTAACTGAGCAGGAGTACGGCTGGATACTGGATCGACTCGGGAGAACGCCGACCTTCGTTGAGCTTGGCATCTACTCGGTTATGTGGAGCGAGCATTGCTCCTATAAGAACTCGATTGTTGAACTGAAGAAACTGCCCCGAGAAGGAGGACGGATGCTGGTGGGGGCAGGCGAAGAAAATGCCGGCCTGATCGATATTGGCGATGGCCTGGGCGTGGCATTTAAGATCGAATCCCACAATCATCCTTCTGCGGTTGAACCCTATCAGGGTGCCGCCACAGGGGTAGGAGGAATTCAGCGCGATATTTTTACCATGGGCGCTCGCCCGATCTGTTCGCTCAATTCGCTTCGTTTTGGCTCCCTGGAGCAGCCTCGTGTGCGTTATCTGTTGGATGGCGTCGTGCGCGGGATTGGCGATTATGGCAATTCGTTTGGTGTGCCAACGGTCGCCGGAGAAGTGTACTTCGATCCGTCTTACGAAGGAAATCCTCTCGTTAATGCGATGAGCGTGGGGATCGTCAAGGTGGGTGAAACGGTATCGGCGATTGCGACGGGTAATGGCAATCCTGTTTTTATCGTGGGGTCGGCCACCGGGCGAGACGGGATTCACGGGGCTACATTTGCCTCCGAGGAAATTTCCGAGGCGAGTGAGGCCAGACGGCCTAGCGTGCAGGTCGGGGATCCATTCACGGAGAAACTACTCCTTGAGGCGTCGCTCGAGGTGATTCGCAGTGGCGTTGTCGTTGGGATGCAGGACATGGGTGCGGCCGGCATTACGTGCTCAACGTGCGAGATGAGCGCGAAGGGGGCCAGTGGAATGGCGCTCAACCTGGAACAGGTGCCGATGCGGGAAACAGGCATGACGCCATACGAGGTCATGTTATCCGAGAGCCAGGAGCGGATGCTGGTGGTCTGCAAAAAAGGTAAGGAGACCGAACTGCGCGCTATCTTTGAC
Organism: Rhodothermales bacterium; assembly: GCA_034439735.1. Classification (NCBI taxonomy): domain Bacteria; kingdom Pseudomonadati; phylum Rhodothermota; class Rhodothermia; order Rhodothermales; species Rhodothermales bacterium. The sequence goes on from JAWXAX010000055.1 coordinate 3,690, forward strand.
AAATGGGATCTACATGCCGTTCAGATAGGCGTCGTGACAGACGATGGCCGGGTCAGGGTGTTCTGGCATGGCGACCTGGTGGCCGATGTGCCGGCAGAGCATCTCGTGTTGGGGGGCGGGGCACCTGTCTATATACGCGAGGCACGTCGGCCGGCGTACCTGGATCGCGTGGCTTCTTTCGACATCACATCGATTCCCGATGTGCAAACCAATGAAGCCACGGCCCTCGTGAAACGATTGATTGGCGCGCCTAATATTGCTTCGAAACGCTGGATTTTTGAGCAGTACGACACAACTGTGCGCACCAACACGGTCGTCGGGCCCGGTCCCAGCGACGCGGCGGTTGTCCGCATCAAAGGCACGAAACGTGGGTTGGCGGTCAAGACAGACTGCAACGGCCGATTTGTCTACCTGAATCCGAGGCGCGGCGGTCAGATCGCGGTCGCGGAGGCAGCCCGAAATGTAGTCTGCGCCGGCGGAGAGCCCCTGGCCATTACGAACTGCCTGAACTTCGGGAATCCATATAAACCCGAGGTCTACTGGGTTTTCAAGGAAGCTCTCGCAGGAATGGGTGATGCATGTCGCGCACTGGCGACGCCTGTGACCGGTGGCAATGTCTCGTTTTACAACGAAAATCCCGACTCGGCCGTATTCCCCACGCCAACCATTGGGATGGTGGGTCTCGTCGAGGATATTGATCGTGACACGACTACGGTGCCTTTCCGCAAGGCCGGGGATATCGTGTATCTTCTTTCCCCACGAGCGTGGCAACACCGTAACGATATCGGGGGCTCCGAGTATCTGGCCTGGATCCATCAGCGTACCGACGGCGACGCTCCGCATCTCGACCTCGAGGAGGAGAAGACCGTTCAACACGCCATGCTCGGGTTCATCCGTGCCGGGCTGGTCGAAAGCGCGCACGACGTCTCCGATGGCGGTCTGGCTATCTGCCTCGCGGAATGTGTGTTACACGCCGATCACCTCGGGGCAGACATCGATCTTGGCGGCGAAGCCGGTATCCGAACGGATGCCCTCCTGTTTGGCGAGGCACAATCCCGCATCGTGCTGAGTGGCCGGCCTGAGACGGAGACCGCTCTCTTTCAGAAAGCGGCCGCAGCCGGGGTGCAGTTGACCCGGATCGGCGTCGTGACCGATGGCCCTTTGTGCATCGCGCACGGCGGAGAGGCGCTGATAGAAGCCTCGGGGGCCGATCTTCGCACGATATATGAAAACGCGATACCCGATTTGATGCAGGGCAAGATATAATCGGCCGATACTCCCTTCGAGCATTAAGGTCCTCGGCAGGCGCAGATATTGTAACGATTACCCGGTCTTTCGAAACCAATAGGCCGACGATCATGTACATCGTCCCGCAAGACAAGACGCTACAGCTTTTACCGTAGGAGGCAAAATATGGCAGATAACGCCAAACCTGTTACCTTTACTGATGCCAATTTCAAGAGCGAAGTGCTCGACTCCGAAACGCCGGTGTTGATCGATTTCTGGGCGACCTGGTGCGGCCCCTGCCGTATGATCGCCCCGGTCATCGAGCAGTTGGCCGTCGAATTCGACGGTCGCGCAAAAATCGGCAAGCTGGACGTGGACCGCAATCCCGAAACAGCCATGCAGTTCGGGGTACGTTCTATCCCGACGCTCCTTTTTGTAAAGGATGGCCACGTGGTTGACCAAGTGATCGGCGCTGTTTCGAAAAAGATCCTGACCGATAAGCTGGAGGGACTGGTTTCTCTTCCGGCTAATTCCTGACGCTGGCCACTGCCGGCTCTATGCAGGCTTCGCCACGATAGATTTACCGGCCCGGAGGAGCGAAGTCGCCCCTCCGGGCTTTCCGTTTAACGGGACCCCCCACTACCGCACGTTTCATCATGAGTACAGGTATGCCAGCTGGTTCCCCCTTTCCCTCTGTTGATTTTTCGGCTGCCGTCGAGGCACCTGTCGTGATCGTGGGCACCGGGCCTGCCGGCCTGACGGCTGCGCTTTACGCCGCGCGGGCCAACCTTTCGCCTGTCGTATATCAAGGCATTCAGCCTGGAGGTCAACTCATTACGACCACCGATGTCGAGAACTACCCCGGCTTCCCCGATGGCATTCTCGGCCCGGACTTGATGCAGTTGTTCGAGAAACAGGCCGCTCGATTTGGCGCCGTCCTGCAGTACGGCATGGTAACACATGTTGATTTTTCTCAGCGTCCATTTCGGCTACTCGTGGACGAGGAGACGCCCGTTCTGGCACAGGCGGTGATCATTGCAACGGGTGCGTCGGCCAAGTACCTGGGCCTGGCCAATGAGAAGCGTTTGCTGGGATACGGCGTTTCCGCTTGCGCTACGTGTGACGGGGCGTTCTTTAAGATGATGGATGTCGCGATCGTCGGCGGTGGTGATACGGCGATGGAAGAAGCGCTCTTTCTCACCCGTTTTGCAAGCAAAGTTTATCTGATCCACCGTCGCGACTCGTTCCGGGCATCGAAGATCATGCAGGAGCGTGTATTCGCGAATGAGAAGATCGAGATCTTGTGGGATACGATAATCACCGACATCCTGGGTAAGAAAGAAGTGGATGGCATTGATATCGAGAATCTTAAAACGGGCGAGAAGCGGCAGATTCCGGTCAAAGCCATGTTTGCGGCTATTGGCCACAAGCCGAACACTGAGGTGTTTGCCGGCTGGCTTGACATGGATGAAACTGGCTACATCAAAACAAAACCCGGGACGACGTACACGAATATCCCGGGCGTTTTCGCCTGCGGCGACGCTCAGGATCATGTCTACCGTCAGGCCGTCACGGCCGCCGGGACGGGTTGTATGGCGGCTATCGACGCGGAACGGTGGCTGGCCGAGCACGGTGTGGCGGAACGAGCGACCGTGGCGTGAACCCTGGCGCGGCGCGGAGGTTATGCGCGGAGGAGATTTTTTAACACGAACCACACATTTTCTTTCCGCTCGCGGAGCCGGCGGTTGAAGTAGGGGAGCCACTCGGTGCCGTACGGGATGTAGACACGGACGTAGTAGCCCTCCTGGCGCAACTGAACCTGGGCCCTCGGTCGAATGCCATACAACATCTGAAACTCGAATCGATCCAACGGTACGGCCTGTTCGCGGACATACGCTCTTACGGCGTCGATGAGCTGGTCATCGTGAGTGGCAATGCCCGGATAGCGGCCACTGGAAATCAGCTGGCGTGCGTATTCGAGAAAGCGAACGCGGATCGTGGGCATATCCTGGTAGGCGATCTCAGCGGGCTCCTTGTACGCGCCTTTACAGAGGCGTACGCGTGCCTGGAGATCGATCATGCGCTGTACATCGCCGGCCGTGCGTTTGAGATACGCTTGAAGCACGACACCAACGTGGTCGGGATAGGTGGGATATACCTTCTCGAAAAGACGGAGCGTGGAGGCGGTGATATCGCTGCCCTCCATGTCCAATCGAACAAACACATCTTCTTGCCGCGCGACGTCGAGAAGCTGCCTCAGGTTATCCAGACAGAACCCTGCTTCGATCTTTTGCCCTAACATGCTCAGCTTGATCGAGATATTCGCTTCCGCGCGGAAGTTGCGGGAAGCGTTGGTCACCTTCAACAGCTCGATATAGGTGTCGCGCGCACGTTCCGCAATCTGTCGATCGCTGACATACTCCCCTAGCAGGTCGAGCGTTACGAAGAGGCCCTGATCGGTCAGGGTGCGGATAGCGGGGAGGGCCTGTTGGAACGACTCGCCGGCGACGAATCGGCTGGCGAGTGCGAAAGGGAGTTTCATCGGGAGGTGGAGCAGCCGATTCGCGCCGGCTCCCGGACGAGCTGTCCCGGGCGGCGCGGATTCTAGGCGTCGAGAACGCTGAGTGCAGCGCGTAGATCCCCGATCAGGTCATCGGGGTGCTCCAAACCGACCGAGAGCCGCAATAGGTTGGATGGAGTGCGTGTGGGCGGGGCTTCGACGGAGGCGCGGTGCTCGATGAGGCTTTCGGTTCCGCCGAGGCTTGTCGCGCGGCGGAAGACGCGAGCCGCGGCCGCGACGGCCATGGCACCTTGTTGGCCTCCCCTAACCTCTACGGAAATCATACCGCCGAAGTCCCGCATCTGCCTGGTCGCGACCTCATGGCCCGGGTGACTCGCGAGCGAAGGATAGTGAACGCGTTCCACGGCCGGGTGCACACTGAGGAAGCCGGCCACAATACGAGCATTTTCGCAATGGACGCGCATGCGAGCCGCCAGGGAACGCATACCCCGCAGGGCCAGCCACGCCCCAAAGGGGTCCATGACGGCGCCGCCGGCCGCCTGGAGTTTTCGAACGCGGCCGAACAGCCCTTCCGTCTGGCGAGCGACGATGGCGCCGCCGAGGACATCCGAATGGCCGGCGAGGTACTTGGTGACGGAGTGGAGGACAAAGTCGGCCCCCAATACAAGGGGCCGCTGGAGGAGAGGCGTGGCCCAGGTATTGTCGACCAGCACCTCGGCCCCGGCCTGGTGCGCGAGGCGTGCCACAGCGGCAATGTCTGTGATCTTCAACAGCGGATTGGACGGCGTCTCGATCCACACGAGGCGTGTTTCGGGGCGGAGTGCACGCTCAATCGCGTCGAGATTCGACATATCGACCGTAGTATGCTGGAGGCCCCATTCGGTAAAGGTCCCCGTTGCGAGTACCCGGACGCCGTGATAGACATCGTCCGGCATGATCACATGATCACCCGGTTTCAGGGACTGGAAGATCGTCATGGCGGCGGCCATGCCCGATGAAAATGCGGCGGCGGATGCTCCCCCCTCGAGCGAGGCGAGGGTAGTTTCGAACAGCCGGCGGGTGGGGTTATCGGCGCGGCTGTATTCATACGAACGAGGATACGCGCCGTCGGCATCCCGCTCGAAGGTCGTTGCCAGGTGAATCGGGGCGATCACGGCACCCGTAGCGGGGTCGACCGTGCAGCCGGCGTGCGCGAGAATCGTTTCCAGATTGGGCGTTGATACGGATTCCATGTTGACGTGTGAACCACAATGTGCAGGGGGGCGGCGGCGCACGATCTTCCTTCACGGTGCGACGTATACGGGCTGTCCTTTCAGTTGAATCGCAATCTACAAATCGAATTGAACGAACGCACTATTGCGGATCTCCGCGAAGAGTATCGCCGAGAGTCCATTACGGAGGGGGATGTGGCCCGTAATCCAATCGCCCAGTTTCGCCACTGGTTTCAGGAGGCGTTGGATGCCGCGCTTCCGGAGCCGAATGCCATGGTGTTGTCGACCGTTTCGCCTGGAGGTCATCCCAGTGCACGCGTCTTGTTGCTGAAAGGCTTCGAGGAAGAGGGGTTTGTCTTCTTCACCAACTACGCCAGCAGGAAAGGCGCCGAATTGGCCGGCAATGCCCATGCAGCCATGACGTTCCTGTGGCTCGCTCTCGAGCGCCAGGTTCGTATTGAAGGGTCGATCACGCGAACGAGCGCCGAGGCATCCGACGCCTACTTCGCCTCGCGCCCGCGGGGCAGCCAACTTGGGGCTTGGGCTTCGCCTCAGAGCGAAGTGGTTTCCGGCAGAGAAGCGCTGGAGGCCGACTATCGGAATATGGAGGCTCGATTCGCAGGACAGACGATTCCACGGCCGGCGCACTGGGGCGGCTATCTGTTGTCGCCCCACACCGTGGAATTCTGGCAGGGGCGCCCCAGCCGTCTCCACGACCGCATTCAGTACCGTACGGATCCTGCTGGAGACTGGCTGATCGAGCGGCTCGCTCCATGAAATGGGAGAGCACCGGTCGAATGCTAGGGTGTGTCGACAATCAACGAGGCAGGCGTCTTTCCGCCGATTTCGCGCAGCTCGTCGTTCCTTTTCTCGCGAGATGCGCTGCATCGCGCTCGAA